>CAYYRY010000053.1:0-9862 GCA_964474245.1 uncultured Ruminococcus sp.
GCCACACCCCGAAATTTTTAACGTTGGTATTATACCAAAAAATACGTAGTATGTCAAGTCTAATTGAAACTTTTCTATTAAAAATCTTGAGTAACAGGAGAAAAGTTGACACTTCACGGGTGCTTTTGGTGGTTTTGCATATGTTATGCGATGAAAATCGGGGATATTTCATCAAATGCCTGAAAATCAAAAAATGTTCATTTCTCTGTTGCATTTTGTCTTTAATTGTATTATAATACAATCCATACAAATGAATATTCTATGTGACGTTTGCAGGAAATGCTGATGCAACCGAAGGAGTAACGCTCTCAGGTGATCTCATCTCAGTATGATGAGTCGGGACTGCAGACTGATAGAACTTTGGAGAAGCTCATTAAATTGAGTGCCGAAGGTGCAAAGCGTACGCGCTAATCTCTCAGGCAAAAGGACAAAGTGCAGCCGATTACTTAACAAGCTTGTTATTTGGTACGGCATCTCTTTTACCTTGACTTGGCGCGAAGCCGAGTCTTTTTCATTTGTGTGGCAGATCATCAGTATATTTTCTCAGGAGGACTTTAAGTCATGGAAAAACTCGAAGCAATTCTGCTTCCCATTGTGCAGACAATTAACACTTACCTGTCTGACTACATTCTGATCTTTCTTCTTGTAGGTACAGGTCTTTACTTCACCATCAGAACGAAGTTCGTTCAGGTCAGATGCTTTGGCGAAGGTATGAAAAAGGTATTCGGCGGCCTTTCACTCAGCGGCGGAAAGAACAAAAGCGGCCTTTCTTCCTTCCAGGCTCTCGCTACCGCTGTTGCGGCTCAGGTAGGTACCGGTAACATCGTCGGTGCCAGCGGTGCTATTCTTATCGGTGGTCCCGGTGCTATCTTCTGGATGTGGGTCATCGCATTCTTCGGTATGGCTACCATTTACGCAGAGGCTACTCTCGCTCAGGAGACACGTGTAACCAGTGAGAACGGCGAGATCCTCGGCGGTCCAGTTTACTACATTAAGAAGGCATACAAGGGAGTCTTCGGTAAGGTTCTCGCTGCTTTCTTTGCTATCGCTCTTATTATCGCTCTCGGATTTATCGGTACGATGGTTCAGTCCAACTCCATTTCCGGCGCTATCGAAACTGCATTCGGTATCCCCACTTGGATAATCGGTGCGATCCTTGCGGTCGTTTGTGCTATCATTTTCATTGGCGGTATTCAGAGAATCGCTTCCGTTGCGGAAAAGATCGTTCCCGTCATGGCAGTTATATACATTATTGTTGGTTTAACTGTTCTTGTTATTAATTTCAAACACATTCCTGAAACCTTCGGTATGATCTTCAAGTATGCCTTCACTCCCACAGCTATCCTCGGCGGTACCTTCGGTGCTGCTATCAAGGCTGCTGTAAGCCAGGGCGCAAAGAGAGGTCTGTTCTCCAATGAGGCAGGTATGGGTTCTACACCTCACGCTCATGCACAGGCTAACGTTAAAACTCCTCACGAGCAGGGTACGGTTGCATTTATTGGTCTGTTTATCGATACTTTCATAGTTCTCAACATTACTGCTCTCGTTGTTATCTCCACGCTTTATACAGGCGACGGTCTCCTTGCAAAGCATGTTGACAACGGAACGGAATACACCGCATACGTAAGAGAGTATGACAGCGAAGGAAATGTTAGTGCTACAAATGAGATAACAACTAACAGCTATCTTATCGCAACCGGTCAGACAAAGAATACTGTTGTGGCTGAACTCATCCTTGACGACAGCATTGTTCTTGTTGATAACACTGCAAATTTTGATGAAAAATACACAGATGTTTCCACTCTTACTCCTATAAATCCCACCGTTGCCGAGATGATTGAAAAGTATCCCGCATATTTCATGGCTTCTGAAAAGACTGCCAATTCCATAGCTGCTGCAACGGAAGATGAGGAAAAGAACGTAATAAACATTGACGAAGCTATCACGGTTCTTAAGGATAACGGTTGTTTGACTGATGTGGCTGTCGCTGCTAAGGGTAGTCTCATGCAGACTTCTGTAGGTAATGCCCTTGCAAAGATCATGAACCCTGAAGTTGCAACCTCTATCGGTAACATAGTTGTTGCGGTTTGTCTTACTTTCTTCGCGTTTACAACAGTTATCGGTTGGAACTTCTTCGGTAAGCAGAACGTAGAGTATCTCTTCGGTAAGAAGGCTACCATAGTATATTCCGTTATTGCGATCGTGTTCATTTTCGCAGGTTCTCTCTTCCAGAACGACCTCGTTTGGGAGCTTGCGGATATGTTCAACAACATCATGGTAATCCCCAACGTACTTGCACTTATCCCCCTCGGTTACATCGTTGCAAAGTGCGCCAAGAGTGCAAAGAAAAACAGCAAAAAGTAAAGAAATCTTCTTTCTATAACTCTTTTTACTCCATACGGAAGAACACCTCCCATTTTCGGGAGGTGTTCTTCTGCTTGGTGTGGTTTTTATTAAATTGAAGCTATGTATGAAGTCATGTCGAAGAGCTCGATTTTTGAGTCCTTCTTAAGATAGAGAGGGTGGTGGGGATGGCCTTTAACGGAGGGTTTGCCGGTCATGTACCACACTGCTCCGAACTCGTTGCCGACGGTCACCATATCGGAGAGGCATTTTTTCAGATAGTCTCTCTTTTCGACAATGGTACCCCACGCCGCCCATATTGCGGGTGTGGCTCCGCTTCTCTCAAGCACCCAGCGGAATGCGCGCATATTTTCAAGGTGAAGGGCTTCGTTAAGCTCGCGGTCCATGTGATCGGGATTCGTTGCGCGCTGTGCGTACACGTTGAACATTATGAAGGAGTCGAATCCGTTTCCCTTGGCAATACGTTCAACGGATTTTAAGGTATTGTCGAGGTTGTCGGGCTCGGCGGTGGACGGATTGATGCCTATAGTTATGAGGGGCTTTTTACCCACGGTGCCGAGGATATATCGGTACTCCGAGTAGAAGTCGGGTATGTATAGCCATTTTTCACGGTCGTAATCCGCGCTGTCGGCTCTCGTTGTCAAAGCTTCGTCAAAGGTCAGAATATCAATGGCGGTGGATTCTGCTGTTGGAATGTGCATATTAACCTCCATTCAGCCTGCGGCTGTATAATTGGAATAACGAAACAAACACCGAAAAATCTTTCTGTTCGATTTTTCGGTGTTTGTGCATCGGTGTTGTTTGCAGCCGTTATGTCAAGTTTTTTAACGGCTTCTCAGCTTATCTGTAGATGATCGCGAAGATGTAGGGCGGCGTTTCCTCGCCGGTTTCTTCATCAACAAGAGTATTCGTCATGGTGATGGTAGCGGTGTATTCCTTTTCCTCAAGATCGGTGAAAACGGAATCTGCCGGAGATTTATACACGTATTCGTTGACTCCGTCACTTATCTTCAGTTCGACGGTATCGGCGTGGTACATCATAATGTACATCTCGCTGCCCGTGAATTTGAAGGTGAGTGGAGCGCCTCCTACCTTTGAGGTGGTCCATACGTTGTATACACAGAGAACAGCCTCATCGGGGTCAACTATCTGTTCCCAGTCTCCCATGGAGACGATGTTTTCAGTATTGGTGTCGTCGATGGATTTATAACCCATGTACGTGTCTGCACAAAGCATCTCGGGCAAAGGCGGGATCACAAGCTCAGCGGGGGATGCCTTGTCTATCTTGTCCATGATGACGGAGAGGAAGTGCTCAACGATATCGCTCATTACCATGTGACCCCACGTGGTGGGATGTGCGCCGTCGTGAGTGAAGTCGGAGAAGTCGAATGCACCTGCATCGATTCCCACGTGTACTCCAAGGTGGATATCAACGATGGGAAGGTCGTAGTACTCTGCGAATTCGAAGTGGTTCTTTCTCGGTCCTGCAAGACCTTTATCCTTGTTGCTGTTTGCAACAAGCGTGATGACAACTGCGGTGTCCTCGTCATACTCAAGGCAGTTGCGGATAAGCGCTTCAAAACTCTCCCTGAAGGATTCGTCTGCGCCGTCGTTTGCAGAGAACTCAACGAAAACGATATCGGGATCGTAGTTCAGAACGTGCTTCTGGAGACGCAGGATACCAAGCTGGGAGCCTGTGCCGCCGATGCCTGCGTTGATTCCCGTTACCTTGGAGTTGGGGAAACGGTCTGCAAGCCAATCGGTAACGCCGCTGATCCAGTTTCCGTTAGGGTCAGCACCGCCGCCTGCGGTGATTGAGCCGCCTATGTAGCATACTGTCAGGTCTTCACCGGCTTCAGCCTTTTCAAATGCGGAAGCGAGACGCGCGACGTTACCCGTGGAGTGAACGCCGGTCTCAACCATTTCTGCGTGTAGGTCTGCAGGGAGGTCAACGTCATATTCGGAGGGATCGATGGCAGATCCGTCGTAATACACGTTGCTGAGAAACATACGTGTATTGGTCTCTTCTCCCGTTACCTTATTTCTGATGGCGATGGGAGTCAGCATATTTTCTTTACATTCACCTGCGAGAACATTGCCTTCGTATACGTTATCCTGATAGGTGGACTTGAAGGTGTTATAGTTAGACTCGGTCATGGAGATCTCGTATTTTTCGGTGTCGAGTCCCATCTGGGGGAGGATCTGGTCACCGATGGCATCGGGACGGTGCTGTCTTACCGGAAGCCACTTGCCGAATGTGAGAACGGGATGTCCGTCCTCGCACTCTACGAGCTCGGTCAGATATTCGAGCTTCATGAACATCTCGTCACGTGCCTCCGGGAGCTTGTTCACGAAGCGGACAACGATGGTGGCGATCTCAGCACGGCTTGCTGTGCTTGTGGGATTGAAGTTTCCGGCAGAGTCACCCTTGATGAGTCCCGCCTTACGGGTGATCTCGATGCCTTCCGCAGCCCAGGAGATCTTATCCACCTTTGCTTTGTCGGTGAAGTCCTTGATGTCAGCGGCATCCTCAAAGGAGATCCACTTATACTTCATGTAGCGGGCGGTCATGACCATCATTTCCGCACGGGAGATCTTCTCGTTTCCTGCAAAGCATTTGGGGTCGCCGTTATATCCGTTTACGATACCTGCCTTTTCAGCCCAGCCTACGTAGGTCCTGTACCATGCCTTTTCGGGAATATCCGTGAAGGAACAGGAAAGGTTTTCCTCTTCTCCGTCAAGTCTGCCGAGAATGGTAACGTACTCGGCACGGGTAAGAGATTTCATCGGCTCGAAGGTCGTGTCGGACGTACCTTTCATGATACCGAGACTGTTTGCAGTGACGACGGCGTCCTTGTACCACTTGTCCTCAACGTCGGTCCACTGAGGTTCAGCGGCGCTTACTGTGACGGCTGATACTATCATCATGAACATGAGAACAGCGCACAGTAAAAGTTTAATGGGGAAGCTTTTCATGTATAACCATACCTTTCTGCAAAAGACGCCAACGCAAGACTTATGTTTGACGTGTTTGCTTGAAGAATTAAAATACGCGCGTTAGGGGGAGGGAGCTCCGAAGACGTTACGTCAGTTCATCTCGCTCTTGAGCTTTCTTCTGAACAGCTCGTCGAGTGCAACCTTGTAATTTACACCGTTATACAACATCTGATATACAGCCTCGCAGATGGGCATATCCACGTTGTACTGCTCGGCAAGGCGGTGGATGGCGTCGGCGGTGTAGTATCCCTCGGCTAAGAGCGTATACTCTTCGCCCTTGACGAAGGTCTCGCCGAACATTCTGTTGTGACTGTATTTTGAGAATACGGTTGCCTCGTAGTCGCCGAGGTGGCAGAGACCGTACGCGGAGTTTCCGTTTCCGCCCATAGCTTCAATGAGGCGTGCGACCTCTCTTGTTCCGCGTGACATGAGGGCACCCTTAAGGGTGGACATCTTTACGCCGTCAAGCATACCGGCGGCAATACCGATGACGTTCTTGGCTGCGGCTCCGATCTCGTTTCCTATAAGGTCCTCGCCGTAGTAGAACCTGATAAGGTCGCTGGAAAGCTCGTTGACAAGGCGGTTTTTTGTTTCCTCGTCTTCGCTGTCGATGACCATGCAGTTGGGGATACCTGCATAAAACTCCTGCGGGTGTCCGGGACCGATCCATACTGCAACTTTGTTGGAAGGATCGACCTCTTCCTTGGTAACCTGTGAAAGACGTGCACCTGTGGATATTTCGATACCCTTCATGCAGAGGATGAATATCTTATTTTTGATGTCGAAGGGAGCAAGCTCGCGGAGGAGGCTTCTGAGTCCCTGTGAGTTTATGGAGATAAGGATAGCGTCACCTTCGGGAACCTTCCTGATATCTGTCGTGAGAGTTACGGACTCAGGAAGAGTAACCACGTCGTTACATCTTTCGTTCATGAAGCGGATCATCGCAGGATCGTCGTCTCTTCCGTACAGAGTTACGTCGTTGCCGACTCTGTCAAGGTACCATGTGATAAGTGACCCCCAACGTCCGCAACCGATTACAGTTATTTTCATAGATTATATAACCATGCCTTTCTTTCACTTACGGTGAATTACCATGCTGATATTTACAATTTAACCAAAACCGCAAATAATATGACAGATATATTTTAACATAAATATCAGTGTTTTTCAAGTAAATCAATAAATCTTATGGAAATTTAACAGAATAATAATGTTCCGCCTGTTCATACTCCCTTTTATATGATTATCATGGGGAGTGTGTCACAGGCGGTGAGATTTATTTAATTGCTTTTGCAATGACATGCCATCTTTCACATACGCTTGATGGTGAATCAAAGCTGAGGGCGTCAAATATTCCGCATACCTCAAAGCCGGAGAAACTGAGATATTCTCTCAGTTCTTCTTCACCATAGCATCGTTCACTCTGTACGCCATCGTGTCGACGGTACAGACCTGTTCTGCCTCTTTCGAAAACGGTCAGATGAAAGTCGCATTGAACGCCGTCCTCGGACAGACGGTTGCGCCATGCACATACGGCACCGTCCTCTTCAAGAACGTAATCGTTGTCGCCGTAGATGTTCTTGAATTTATACGGGGTATTGACGTCGAACACGAAAAGTCCGTCCGGGTCAAGATAATTGTGCACGAGAGAGAAGCAACTCTTCACGTCATCGGGGTCGAGAAGATGATTGATCCCGTCGAGGCAGCATACTACTGCACCAACCGTACCGTAAAGCTCAAAGTCACGCATATCTCCCTCGAGGAACAGCACACCGTTTATCTCGGCATCAAATGCCGCACTGTATGCCTGAGACAGCATATCGGGAGACAGGTCGAGTCCCGTCATGTCGTATCCTCTGTTTGCAAGCTCAAGGGTGACCTTTCCGGTGCCGCATCCGAGATCAAGCACCAGCTCGGGCTTCTTTGTCATATATCGCGCAAAGCACTCTTCGATATAATCTACCCAAGCGGGATAGTTTACGTCTCCGTTCAATTTATCATACACACGAGCCAATACAGAATATCCGCCTGCCATGGTATACCTCCGTTCAGTTGATCTGTATACAGTATAATCAGTATATATCATTTATCCCGATTTTTCAAGTCCTTCCGAGTGAAAGATGAGACGGTGTTTGCTAAAAGTAAGGTTTTGGCAAGCAATTAATAGTGTTACGAAAACAGAAGATTTACGACAGTACACATAGAGTACCCGATGAGGGTGGGGATCACTGCGGAGAGGATGGCATAGCGTATTTTACCTGTTTCACGCCGGACGGTCAGGATAGTGGTTGAGCACGGCCAATGGATGAGGGTGAAAAGCATGGCACATACCGCTGTTACGGGAGTCCAGCCGGCGTCAGAGAAGATCGTCAACAGGTCACCAACGTCCCCTAAGGGGGTGAGTGTCCCGCCTGCGGAATATCCCATTATCATCAGCGGCAAGGTGATCTCAGATGCGGGAAGGGCGAGAATGAAGGCGCATAACATAACGCCGTCCATACCTGCTATGCGGCCGATGGGGTCAAGCACGTTGACTGTGTGAGTCATGAGGCTTGTGCCACCAATGCTTACGTTGCCGAGAAGCCATATGATGAGCCCTGCAGGGGCGGCGACTGTGACAGCCCTGCCCAGAACCGACAGGGTTCTGTCAAAAACGCTTCTCACGATGACGTCTCCGAATTTCGGTATACGGTATGGAGGAAGCTCAAGGGTAAAGGCTGAGGGGGTGCCTTTGAGCACCGTCACAGTCAGACACAGCGAAACGAGCATGGTTACGGTTATGCCCACTGCTATTATCAGACACATACATAATACGGGAAACAGAGACACTTCACTTGTAAACAGCAAGCCTCCGAGAACGGTTATGAACGCCGCAATAACGGGGAGCCTTCCGTTACAAGGCATAAAGCTGTTCGTAAGTATGGCGATGAGCCTTTCGCGAGGGGAATCGATTATTCTGCAGCCTGTGACACCGGCGGCATTGCATCCGACACCCATCATCATGGTCAGTGCCTGTTTTCCGCAGGAGCCGCAGCACATGAAGCACCTGTCAAAATTATATGCTGCTCGTGGAAGATACCCCAGGTCCTCGATTATGGTAAAGAGAGGGAAGAATATCGCCATTGGCGGAAGCATGACGGATACCACCCACAGAAGCACTCTCAGTACGCCGTCACATACTGCGGAGACGATGAACGGAGGCAGGCGGATAGACATCAGAATATACCGTGCGCCGGTTTCTGCATATGATGATATGAAAAGAAGTCCGTCTGACAGTGGGGTGGCTCCTTTCAGAGTTATGAAGAAGACGATGGCGCAAAGAATGGCGGCTATGGGGAAGGCGGTGTATTTTCCTGTGAACAATCTGTCAAGAAGTCTGTCCCTTTTCGTGGGGTCACCCTTGAGGGTGACGCATTCACCGGCAAGTTGCTCCGCTAAAGCAGCGATGTCGTCTGTATGAGAGACAGGCGAATCATTTGAAAGAAGAAGCATAGCAAGGTGATGCTTCAAATTGTCAAGCCCTATGCCCTGTCTTGCGGCACAGGGAACTACTGGTACCATAAGCTTATGCTCCAAAGCCTTAAAGTCAATACTGATGCCGCGTTTTTCGGCTTCATCCATGAGATTTATACATATCAGCAGCTTTCTGACCGCATTCCGTATTTGAAGCGCAAAAGCGAGTCCTCTCTCGAGACAACAGGCATCGCAAACGACAACTACCGCATCAGGCGGTGAGATGCCGTCGGCGCCTCCCGTAATAAAGCTGCAGGCTGCCTCTTCATCCGGAGAACGGGAGCTTAGCGAATACGTTCCGGGGACATCAACCAACGTGATCTGTCCTGCATCGGTGATAAAGGTGCCTTCAGCTACCGACACGGTTTTGCCGGGCCAGTTTCCGGTATGCTGTTTCATGTGGGTAAGTGCGTTGAATACTGTGCTTTTCCCAACGTTGGGGTTTCCTGCTAGGGCGACAGTATAGGTTTTATTGTCCTTCATTCCATAATACTCCGTTTTAATGTGAGTTTATTCTGACCGTGATGCCCTCCGCATCTCTGTCTCTTATCGAGATCACTGCTCCTTTGATAAGATATGCTCTCATCCCTCCGACGGGACTTATTCCGACACACCTCACTTTTATGCTTTTGCGGAATCCAAGCTCGGATAGTCTTGTTTTCATTGCGGCGTCTCTGTGAGCGACCTCCTCGATAATTGCCTCATCATTTGGTTTAATTTCGCAGAGCTTTACGGTATTTGTCATCAGACACCTCAAAAATCAATATAATGCTGTAAGCAGTTTCAGAGCTGTTGTCATTATATGCTGCCGGTATTTATGTGACACTTTTAAGGTGTTATTTCCCGACGCTTTTTGGGTGCACCTATGGGGATAGTTTAATAATAAATTATATTTTTGCAATCAATATAAAATCTGCTCTTTCAAGGTAAAATAGTGACTTACCATGGGAAAAACGGGAGGTTTCAACATACGTTTTCAACACCCCTT
>CAYYRY010000054.1:0-9698 GCA_964474245.1 uncultured Ruminococcus sp.
GGAGCGCGCTACCTTGGGGTGGTAGAGGCCGCTGGTTCAAGTCCAGTCACTCAGAAAAAAAACAAAAAAGACATCTTCGGATGTCTTTTTTGTTTTTCTTCGTTGCCGGACTTTAACCGGCGGCTTTAGCTTCGCATCAAGCGCCGTCACAGACGGCACTTGGGGTGGTAGATAAAAACCTCTTCCCTTCGAAAAATACGTGCCAATGAGAAATCCCACGCAATCAACTACGGTCGCTCAGTCCGGGATATATCGTTCCTCACAACGTTTTTCTGCTTTTTTCGAGTATTTCTTAATAATATTTGAAAATCCATGAAATATGTGATAGAATATATTGTGTAAACTATTTCTAAACTATTTCATGGAGATTTTTATGGAAAAGAAACTTATTTACGACATCGGCGACAAACCGAAATTCACGCAGATGCTGATATTTGCGCTTCAGCAGGTTCTCGCCATTCTCGCCGCAACGATCGCGGTTCCCACGATCATCGGACTTCCCACTCAGATCCCCTCAGCTATTCTCGGTGCAGGTATCGGCACTCTCGTTTATCAGCTGTTCACCAAATTCAAGAGCCCCGTATTCCTCGGAAGCTCCTTCGCATTCCTCAGTTCCCTCGGTGTTGCCCTCTCCTACGGCTACTGCGGTATCATCCTCGGAAGCATAGTTGCCGGTCTCGCGTACGTTGCTATCGCCATTGTCATTCACTTCACGGGTACCGCATGGGTCGACCTCCTTATGCCTCCCGTTATCATCGGCCCCACGGTTGCACTGATCGGTCTCTCCCTTGCCGCCAACGCTATGGGAGACATCGTAACCGCAAACTCCTCAAGCCTCTATGCAAGTGATAACCTTGTATCCCTCCTTTGCGGATTGGTAACGTTCATTGTGGTAGTCATCTGCTCAACTCAGAAGCGAGTTCGCATGGCGCGCCTTATTCCCTTCATTATCGGTATCGGTGCAGGCTATCTCTTCGCTTGTATATTCACTCTCATCGGTCACCTTACCGGAGCTGATTATCTTATGATAATCGACTTTTCTCCTATCGTAAATAATTTCTTCGACGCCGACGGAGCCTTCAGAGGCTTGTCCGCATTCTTCAGCATTCCCGACATTGCCGTTTACAAGGGTATCCTTGAGCTTACGTCTCAGGAGCTGCCCCCCGAGATCCTTGCGACTGCTCCGAACGCAAAGCTTCTCGGACTCGGCGGAATTGCGGAGGTAGTAATAGCGTTCCTTCCCGTCGCTCTCGTTGTATTCGCCGAGCATATCGCCGACCACAAGAATCTCTCATCCATTATCGACCGCGACCTCATTAAGGAGCCCGGTCTGAAGAAGACCCTACTCGGTGACGGCGTAGGCTCCATTGCGGGTACCGTATTCGGTATCTGCCCCAACACTACCTACGGCGAATCTGTCGGATGTGTCGCAATCACGAGAAACGCATCCATCGTTACCATTACCACAACTGCCGTAATGTGTATCGTTCTGTCCTTCATCAGCCCCCTTATGGCACTTCTCCGTACCATCCCCTCCTGCGTAATGGGCGGCGTGTGCCTGACTCTCTACGGATTTATTGCAGTTTCCGGACTTAAAATGTTCAAGGATCTTGATCTTAACGACAACAGGAACCTGTTCGTTGTTGCGTCTATCCTCATCGCAGGCATAGGCGGTCTTACGATCAAAATACCGTACGCTGTCTCTGCAGACGGTGTTATTACCGGCACTATTCAGATAACGTCTATTGCCACGGCTCTCATTATCGGTATTCTTACAAATTGGATCCTCGGCAAGGTTGAAAAAAGTAAATTAGGCAAAGAAAAATCAGAGGAGTAAAGCCATGAAAAACTACGACAACGTAACCATATTCAATCACCCGCTGATAAACCATAAGATCGCAATTCTCCGCGACGAAAAGACAAGCATGAAGGAGTTCCGCGAGCTTGTTGAGGAGATCACCACTCTTATGACCTTTGAATGTCTTAAGGATGGCGTTCCCACTACAAAGAAGGAAGTCAAAACTCCTCTCGAGGTGTGTACGCAAGAGGTCGTAAAGGACAATTCCATCGTCGTTGTACCGATACTCAGAGCAGGTCTCGGTATGGTAAACGGAATTCACGTTCTTTTCCCGTCTGCAAGAGTCGGCCACATCGGACTTTACCGTAACGAGGAGACCCTTGAGCCTTGCGAATACTACTGCAAGCTTCCCGAAGGAATAGAGGAAAAGCTGATACTGATCGTTGATCCGATGCTTGCAACAGGCGGAAGTGCCTGTGACGCCATCACCCGTCTCAAGCAGAGGGGCTGCAAAAACATTAAGTTTATGGCGGTCATCGGTGCTCCCGAAGGAGTGAGCAAGGTTGCAGAGGAGCATCCCGACGTGCATATCTTCGTCTCTACACTTGACAGATGCCTTAACGAAAAGGGATACATTCTCCCCGGCCTCGGCGACGCAGGCGACAGACTTTTCGGAACCAAGTAAAATACGACATAAAAATAAAACTTCAGATACCGTTGTTCGTTATCTGAAGTTTTGTTTTTTAATACGGTGAGTGTACCGTGAGACTTGAAGCGAGCTGGTGCGTTCCTTACGGAGTCTGTGGGGTAAGAGAGAAGATCGCCCACTAAAGCCGGACATTCAATCCCATCTCCGCCGCCTCACATAATCGTCACATTCACAGCTCATACTCCTCAAGTCCCGCATTCTCCATGGCGTAGTGGAAAAACTCATCGTTGGTCATGTCAACGAAATACGTACGAAGCACGCGGCACACACCGCCGTGGCATATGACGAGCACGTTCTTCCCCGCGTATTTCTCCTTCACGTCTTCAATAAACGAGTACGTACGGTAGGCAACCTGCATCATGGATTCACCTCCGGGATACCTGAAGGCAAACATACGCTTGTTAGTGAGAAATCCCTCGTGATATCTGTCTACGCCCTCGTATATGCCGTAGTTTTGCTCGATCAGCCTGTCGTCGACTACGATGGGCGCACTGCATATTTCAGAGACAATAGCACTTGTCTCACGTGCTCTCTTCATCGGGGACGATATGATAACGTCAATACCAAGTCCCTTGACTCTCTCGCCGAGGGAAGCCGCCTGTGACTTTCCCTTTTCCGTCAGCATGGCCTCCGTCAGCCCGCATACCCTGTCCATAGTATTAACGTCCGTCTCTCCGTGACGCGATAGATACAGCTTCATTTTCCGATTCTCCTTGTGCTTCTTTTACCTACATTATACCACACATCAGGGAATATTTCCACCTTCGAAGCGAATATTCAGTTTAACGTTATTTGACCGGAAGTCTGTACCCGAAGCTCGGCGTCGTGCTTATATCCCGCGAGGGGTTTGTGTGATATAACTATCATAGTACAATCTCCAAAGCAATCATACAATCCGTCAAATACTTCACTTTCCGAAATCGAATCAAGTGAGCTTGACGGCTCATCAAGTATTACTGTCTGCGGCGCGTGAAGCATGAGCCTCGCCACGACAAGACGCTGTTTCTGTCCACCGGAAAGCTTTACGCCTCGCTCACCTATAATAGTGTCAAGCTTCATCGGTAACGACTCAATAAACTCTTCAAGGGATACCGCCCGTAAAACGGAGTACAGTTCACTATCCGTGGCGTCGGGTCTAACAAACGTCAGGTTTTCTCTTACGGACAGATTAAAAAATACGTTATCCTGTTTCACCGCCCCCACGTGCTTCATTCTGCTTCTGCCGTCTATCTCTCCGTAAGGCACATCGCCTGCGAGCAAGCGTCCACCCTTCGGTTTGTAAAACCCGAGAAGCACTCCCGCAAGAGTCGATTTGCCTGCACCGCTTTTTCCCGTTATCAAATACTTCTTACCGTACTCAAACGTACAGCAAATATCCGTCAGTACTGATCTCCCTGTAGTATCGTAAGCAAAGCTCACTTCGTCAAGCATGATATCAGCTTCATCCGGGAACGCCTTTCCCTCAACGTACTCAGGCTCTTCAAATATAGCGAATAACCTGTCGAAAACCGACTTCTGTGCAAGAAAATCACTCATCTGATGTATAAATCCGTCGAAAATCCCGCTGAAAGCACCCATGTAACTCATGAACATCAGAACGTCACCAAGAGACAGCGCCCCGTAGAATATAAGTAGACCTCCCGCGAAATACATCATCACCTGCATCACGAAGCTCCCCTTGATCTTATAAAAGAAATTCTCCAGAGAAAAGTACTTCATCCATGAACTGTTCAGTTTTTTCTCGGGAGACGTCTTTTTTATGTATATATCACACGCATCCGCTTCAAGCGTATTACACTTAATGTCTCTCCAATTTCGGACGGAGTCAAACATATACGTGTTCAGATCAGAGCTGACTGCATGTCTCTCGCGGATTATCTTTTCATATTTCTTTCCTATATGCTTTGAAACCGCATAGCAAACAGGCAGTACAGCAACCGACAGTACCGTAAGCAGCAAACTTATGCTTATCATCAGGCAAAGGTAAACTACTCCAGTTACCGCCGAAACGATCCTGCCGGCGACGTGTACCCACAGGAAGTCTGACACCGCACCCGCATCCTTTTTTATATTATTCGTCATAACTCCAACGTCAGACGCACCTATTTCCGAGATATCCCTCGCCAGTATCCTTTCAAATATCTTACTTTTAACAGCGAGCGTAATACCGCCTGAAAATCTATTGCTCGTTATCATCCCCAGGTATGACATGACACCACCAAGTACGTGCAACACGATCATTGTCGGAATTATGTATAAAAGTGCGTCTATCCGCCCTCCCGTCATAACGTCATCCACAAGGAGCTTGTTTACGTACGGCGATACCATTGAAGTCAGACCTGTTAACACAGAAACAAGTGAACGCAATACCATAAGTCCGACCGGCACCTTAACGTATCTCACAAGCCGTCTTAAAACGTTTAGTCTCGTATATTTTTTCATAACCATATCCTCCCGATAATCATAAATGCTTCATCTTTCAGGCATTGGGTGCACTTAACGCAATCTGAGAAGCGAACATATCTGCAAAGTATTCGTTATTTGAGAGAAGCACATCGGGAGTGTCGAAGTCCTCCACCTTTCCATCCTTTATCAGAAGTACTTTATCCACGTTGGAAAGCGCCGTAAATCTGTGAGATATTATAAGGCAGGTCTTACCTTCACAAAGTCTGTCAAGGGATAGCTTTACTACCTTCTCCGACTCAGTATCAAGGGTACTTGTTGCCTCATCAAGAATTATCATCTTCGGTTCACGGAAAATGAGCCTTGCAATACATAGTCTCTGAGCCTGTCCTCCCGAAAGATTAGCGTTCCCGCTTCCGAGTACTGTATCAAGTCCGTCGGGAAGATTTTCCACGTCCTCTCTTAGATACACTTTTTCAAGTATATTCCACAATGTATCATCATCTGTAGTCTTTCCGCAGGTCACGTTATATCTCACTGTACCATCAAAAACGGTACAATCCTGATTTACCACACCAATCTCATGCCTCAGAGATGAATAACTGACACCTGAAATATCCTGTGAATCAATAAGTATACTGCCGGAATCAGGATCATAGAACTTTAAAACAAGGTTTGCAAGCGTACTCTTACCTACCCCCGATATTCCCGCAATACCTATCTTTTCGCCTGATCTCGCCGAAAAATTCACATTTTCAAGCACGCTTTGTTTCTTGTCATAGGAAAAATATACGTTTTTAAACTCTATCTCTCCCTTTGTTACTTTGAGAGTATCAAATCCTGCCACTTCCTCCGGTTCGTCAAGGAATCTGAGTACGCGCTCTACGGACGTTTTTCTCCGCTGGTAATCACCTTTTCCCCTGAGTACTCGCTTTATGCCGTAGGTTATCATACCGAAATACGAAACTAATGCCATGTATTCACCGATATTGATCCTACCCTTCAAGGTTAATACGCCACAAATAATATAAAACATGATATCTGCCGCAAAGTATACCGCGTCTATCAAACGGTCAAGACGATAGCTTATACTATCCTGCTTCACCTGAAGCGATACGATATCACTTTCTGCATTGTAAAATCTGTCAAGGACACGACCTTCTGCAGCAAACAGCTTAACCTCCCGTAAACCTTTTAACATCTCCATAAGCCATGACGATTGTTTTCCCTGCTTATGTCTCAACTCCTCCGAGGTTCGTTTGATCTTTTTCTCAAGCTTCTTCGTTATTACAATGGAAAAAGGAATGACCACCGCCATAAACAATGCAATCTCGTAACACATATACGCCACGATTCCGAGTGATACCACAGTTCCGATTCCTGCGTTGATAACGCGCATCGCGTGCCTCTGAATTATATGATGAAACTCCTCTGTATCACCTTCAATGATATCAATTACGTCCCCTGTGGACACGTCAGACAGGACCGAAGCTTTAAGTCTCAGGCATTTTTCGTAGCAAGCCCTGCGTATATCGTATATATAACTGTTGTGCTCCTTCTGCCACAGTCTCAGTTGAACAAGTCCGCATACTGCAAACCCGAGAAAAGCTGTCGAATACCGAACCGCCGCAAAAACATACTTACCGATATCATTCTCATAAACGGCAAAATTAATAATGTCGCTTAACAGCACAGGCAATATCTGATTAAAAGCAAGCTCGGCTAAAAGTACACCGTAGCTGAGAAAAAATGCCCATTTATACGGCGCGGCAAAGTGCCATATCCTCTTTATTATTTCTTTGTCACTCATTAAGTCCCCCTAACGTTCAAAAAACAATATCCCCTGTATCAAGTCAAAGCCCAAACTTTTCAAGAAGAGAGGTAATACGCTCGTTGTTTTCATAGTCCGGAATCATCCTGAGATGCCTTGCAGACATTGTCACGTAGCCGTCAAGGCTATCCTTTGTTTCCCTACGGTATTCATCCGAATCGCTGTTCTTAAACAGCAGACTGGTCTTCCCCGACGTATCCTCAATAAAGCTGAGGAATTCCTCTCTTCCGACGAACAGCATCTCCGCACGGGTGACGGCAAGCTCATATTCGCCCAGTCTGAGATAATTGTATACCATTCCGCATAGCAGACTGTATTTCTGAAACACCTGGCGGCACGGCAGATAGTCTCCTCCGGACAGGAAGGCATCAAGGATCCTAAGCATATATTCCTCATATTTAACCCTTTCGCGAAGTCCCGAAATCTCATCTCTGTCTTCGCTTATCTCGCCTGCCATTCTGATACATCTTGAAACGTATCTTGCCTTCATCGAAAAGCTTTCGCGGCATTTTGCCATAGCCGTATCATAGTCTCCGTCAGCCTGTGCGATCTCCGCCTCCCAGTATAACCTGTCTCCGAAGGTTACAGGTACACGCGACAGTATCTGTGCCGCGCTCTCATGTTCCTCCAAAGCAGAGTAGCCCCTTGCAAGCATGAAATGTGCCAAAAAGTAATTGTCCGCATCGGTTTCGTACTTGAATATGCACCCCGCATACCGTTCGATCTCTGTGCTAAGCTCTCCGCGGCTTCGGTCTTTCGTCTTGCCGGTAACTATCAATTCCACAAGGTTTTTCAGACATATAGCTGCCGCTTCCGTGTTTTTCGGATGAGACTCAAAATACGGTTTTGCCTCCTCATAGTGATTTTCTTCCGAATACCGTCTGCTTCTGAATACGGAAAGTCTGTGGTAACTGTCTTTTGCCCTTCCGTAGTTATCCGTTTTTTCCGGATCCCCGTAGCCGAAAAGCGTATCAGTCGTAACCTCAAGCACCGATGCCAATGGGACGATCTGAGAAATATCAGGAGCACCCACATCCGTTTCCCACTTTGAGATCGCTTGAGTTGACACGCCTATCATATCAGCAAGCTCACGTTGAGTGTATCCCCTCTCTTTTCTGCACTTCTTAATATTTGCGCCAATGGACATTACGTCCTCCTTTCCGCCTTCGCAGTAAATTTTCCCGAAAGCATTAATAAGTGAAGCTTCATTACTGTATCAGTATACCACATAATAACGGTTTTGAAAACATATCAAACAGACACCCCACCTCCACGTTCCGTGGATAAAAAGGACGAGACCCGCAATCCTCTGCGGGTCTCGTCCCGTTCACCGTTCAAAACGGCAGCCACGTACCGTTTATTTTACAACAGGCTCACTTGAAATATATACGTCTCCCTGATCATCCGTAAACAGAACTTTTTCCATGACGAATCTTCCGTCGTGGCGCTCGATCACCTTAAATTTGAGAACAGAAGAATACCCGGAGATAAGCGAAGCCGTGCTCTTATGTATCTCAAACACGTTTTGGTTGATACTGCGGATATAATACCCGTCAGGTAATTCGGGCACGCCCTCTGTCATAAGTGCATCGGGAAGGACTACGGTTATTACTCCGTATATCTCGTCATATCCGGTCATGTCAACGGAAAGACTTCTCACAATGTTTCCGTTTTCATCTTTCTCAGCTTCTGAAAGGACCACCTCAAAGGCATCAGCAGTTCCCTCGATCTCATCTATGGATGCCTTTCCACGGCAGATTACTCTGAGACCGTCAGACTGTGACTTTACGGTAACTTCATCGCCCTCTGCACATACGAGAGAGAGTCTGAGTCTCTCAAGCTCACCGATGGTATATTCCTTTCTGAGTCCCGTAGACGATACTTCAAACTTAATGTCTTCATACTTCATGCCGACTCGGTTTTCCATGTACGCTGCAAGTGCAAATCCAAGCAGATATTCTGACGGCTTGTCGGATATCAAAGCATCTAAAGCTTCTCCTGCCGCTTCTCTGTCAACGTGCACCGAGACGAATGCCTTGATGGCACGGTAACCCTCGTCACCCGAGTCCTCACCGCAGCGCGAATACATCTTAGCAGCACTGTCGTAGTCGCCGCTGATGATAAAGCCCAGTGCAAGAAGTACCTCGATATAGTCGTCATCCTCCACCATCTGTGAGAAATACTGAAGGTCAGCGAGCACACTCTCCCCTGCGGCAGCCGCCAATACTGTCAGCTCTACAGCATCCGTCAGTGTTTTGGGGGCATATTTTTCCAGATGATTCTCAGCCAATGGAGTAAGCTTCTCTTTAAGTGATTCCGAGGTAAACATTGCAAGAGACGTGAGAATCCTGTCACCCTCTGCATTATTCAAGGGTGATACAAGGTAATTTGGACTTGTGTAAATACCCGCGCTGTCCCTAGAATAGTAAGTTCCGTATCCCATTTCATTCATAATCCCGTTACATTCCATCAGAGCAATAACGGTATCAATTCTTGCGGAATCATTACCTATGATCACGTCAATATAGCGGGCGTATCTGTCATATAACTCCGAGTTTACTGATATATCCACGGGGGATGCTGACGGCTTGAAGGTGTATTCTCCGTCTACCACGTTCTTATCGGTTACGACAGCACTCTGAACTCCGTCGGTCACATTCACCTTGTATCTTAAAGCATCGGTAAGTCCACCGCTTTCCGCACGTATCTCAACAGTATATTCTCCGACTGAGAAAGTGCCGAAGTTAGCCTTAAGTGTCTCTCCCGCAACTCCGCTGACAGCTACCGTCTGTCCCGTTTCAATGATGCTGAACGTTGCATTCACAGTACCTTCGCCGCCTAAAGCAGTTGCCAAAATGACCAAGTCATCCGTCGGCTTCACGTCACTTGTCTCAAACGCCTGTACGAAGAACTCTCTGTCTACCGTGAAATTACTCCTCTCAAAGCCACTGTACAGC
>CAYYRY010000055.1:0-9658 GCA_964474245.1 uncultured Ruminococcus sp.
CTGTGACGTGTCTTACATTCCTTACAGTCCATAAGGGGGTCGGAGAAGCCGCCGAGGTGACCGGATGCTACCCATGTCTGGGGGTTCATAAGGATAGCGGAGTCAAGTCCTACGTTGAGCTTATTCTCGCGGATGAACTTCTGTCTCCAAGCGTCCTTGATGTTGTTCTTGAGTTCAACACCGAGGGGACCGTAATCCCAGGTGTTTGCAAGACCGCCATAGATCTCACTGCCGGGATATACAAATCCTCTGGACTTACAGAGAGCAACGATCTTATCCATTGTCTTTTCGGTATTTTTTAAAGTTGCCATGATTTTCATAATTCCTTTCAAATCGTGTGTTTATATTAAATATTTCATTGGTAACAAGATGTTTCAATTCGCAGTATCTGAGGATGCAGTATCATCGGATACCGTTTTGCCTCTGTACTTTTCAAACATGGTAAACGCAGCTTTTATATCGGGTTTATACTTTTCCCCGTCTTCACTGTACGCACCGGGATATACAAATTCCTTATATTCAAAGTACTGAACCGCCTCAAGCATTGAATGGATGTATTCAACATCCTCGTATAAGAAATCGGTAGCTAAGGGGGCTTTTGTTGCATAAGGATCATTCATGTCGTATTCGTAATCCTGTGAGGGAGTTCCGTCGGGATTGTCAATATAACTGAGAACCGTGACCTGCTGCAGTGCCTTTTCAAGCTCTTCAGGGGTCTTTTCTGAGCACTTGTAGATGTAGTGCTTCAGTATTTCAAGGATATATGAGCTCTTGACTTCAATATCCTCTGCAGACTGCTCCTTGAATGTATTAATGATATGAGCCGTGTAGTCACCTACCTCGTGCGTGCCCACCTTAAGAACGAGTCCCTTCTTGGGGACCTCGCCGTTTTCATCGGTCTCAGGCTCCGTCTGCATGGTTTCTCCTTCGGTTTCATCTGAGTCTGCAGATTGCTCATCATCCTCGGGTGGATTTGACTGATGGAACTTCTTTCCGGCATACAAGTCGGTTTTCAGCTCAAATGATGCAGCTCCGAATTCCTCAACGAAATCAAGCTGGTCTACCCCATCAAGGACAAATCTGTAGTCGACCTCAAGGCCGGTCATACCGCTGACGTATTCGCAAAGGGTCTCAAGTCCGTACAGACCGTATATTTCACCAAGATCACTTTCACCACAGGGGGCGGTAACGGCAGTCTCGGGGGAAATATAGCAAACAGCATATTCTCTGTTCTCTTTATCTGCTCTGACTATAGCTATCCATGTAGCTCTGATTATTCTGACGTCCGTTTTAAGGACACTGTCAGGCTCGGGGATCTCAACAGGGTCTTTGGATGAGGCATTACTGCTCTCCGCAGGAGCATTACTTGCATCATCCTTCTCAGTATCATCGGAGTCCTTGACCCTCTCATTCTTTTCGTTCTTTTCTTCTTTCTTATCGTCACTTTCAGCGGCATTTTTCTTTGCCTCGTCTATGACCTTCTGATAATCCTCAAGTGTTCTGTAGTAATTCTTATAGAAATCGGGACGGTAGTCGGTTCCGACTACAACGAAAGTAAATGACTCACCCTCAGGGGTCTTTAAATCCTCGTCATGGTTCTCTTCAACATTGTCGTCATCGTCTTCGGGAGCATTAATGACAGGAGCAGACGGAGGATTTCCGTCAAGGATGCCCACAATTACTCCCGACAGGAATTTAGTAGCAAAATATCCGACAACGCCGAATATCAGCGCAGAGATCAGAAGTGTGATCAAAAAGTTCTTAAATGCAGATAACATATCAATTTCCCTTCTGCAGTCAAACTGCAAACAAAAGGCCTGTTCAGTCCTGAACGTAAAGCTTATTTCTTCTTGCTTCAGACTCAATCTTTGAGTAAATACAGCCGCAGAAATCCTGCCTGTATAGATCGTATACCGACGACAGCTCAATACTCCTGAGATACCCGTTCTTTTTCTTGAAATCGGACACAAGATATCTGACACCGTATTTCCCTTCGAGTTCAAGTCCGATATCGTTCAGCTTACGGGCGTTCTTGTAGGGACTTACGCTCAGTGTGGTCGTAAACAGATCAAATCCACCTTCGAGTGCCGCTTCAGCAGTTTTTTCAAGTCTCTGCTCATAGCATCCGAAGCATCTGATGCCGCCCTCCTTTTCAGCTTCAAGTCCACGCGCCATATCAAAAAACTCGCTTGGATCATAGCTCGGAGTTATTATGGGAATTACCGGTCCGCCTCTCTCGTGAACAAATCTCTGAAGCTCGGAAAGTCTGTAGTAAAATTCCTCTGCCACCGTAATATTGGGGTTGTAAAAGAACAGGGTTATATCAAGCTCGCTTTCGAGAGACTCAATGACGGATGAAGAGCACGGCGCACAGCAAACGTGAAGAAGTAGCCTTGGTCTTCCCACCTTATCTTTAAGCTCTGCAATTATCTCATCGCATTTTTTACTGTAGTTAATACGATTCATAATAAATCAAGATCTCCCGAATGATAACAACATGAAATAGTTATACATTTTAATAATACCACATTTAATTCAAAAAATCAACCTATTTGCTGTAACTGTTGCGGATTTATTGTATATTTCCCAAGAAAAATCTGCTCCCGAAGAGAGAGCAGATCATTTTCAGTTTTCTTCGCAGGCGTCGCTTGTTACTGCATCTTCAAGCTCACCTGACACTTCCGCTGCTTCTTCGTCCTGATCATCGTCATACTCTTCATCATCATTGTTGGAATCAGCCGCACTTTTTGCAGTTCCGTCCTTGTTATAATACGGCTCGATCATATACTTGGATATAACGGGATATGCATAATATACCCCCGTATAGGTGATCAGCGAGAACAGTATTACAAAAGGAATAAGCACGCCTATGGGCATATATATTCCCAGCATTCCAAAGGATATGACACCCAC
This sequence comes from uncultured Ruminococcus sp., assembly GCA_964474245.1. GTDB lineage: Bacteria > Bacillota > Clostridia > Oscillospirales > CAG-272 > RUG11130. Next base: position 2,914 of record CAYYRY010000055.1, read on the forward strand.
TGCAGCTATAAGAAGGATGGCTACCGCATTTCTCTTGATACCGAGTACAGTGAATATCAGCGCATTCTTGAAAAGCTTCAGCAGCGACAGGTCGAAGGTTATCATCATGATATAGATGTATATTCTCATAACGGTATAAAGAACCGCAAGAACCAGAGACATAAAGAACATCATGGACGTCATCAGACTGTTGCCGTAATTGATGTTAAAGAAGATCACGTCATAAACTATAAGCAGCATTATGAGAAGGTCGATGATGCCGTACACTATAGCTTGCTTATAGTTTCTCTTGATGCTGTACCAGAAGTCCTGGAAGAAGAATATATGTTCTTCCCTGACCATGTTACGAAGGAGGTACACACTGCCAACCATTACGCATCCGAAGGTAAGGAAAACAAGACATGTAAGTCCGAGGAAAACGTAATCGACAGTTGACAAAACGGTGATCTCGCTTTGTGCAGAAAACGTACCGAGCAGTGCTGAAGTATATGCATCGGGAGTATGCATTGCGGCACCGTTGATCTGTGCAAAAATAGAATATGTGGGAGCTGTGGAATGGATGGAGAAATATCCCGACATCACTGCAAGAGCAAAGAAAATTGGAAAATTACACGCCAGCATCATTACGTTTATCGAAATGATCTGATTAAGCTTTCTCCAGAGAAGCTTGAAATAATTTTTTATACCGGGGTTATCAAGTATAGGCGGCTCGTCGTCGGGAACACCTGCTCCGTCGCGAGTCATCCATGAGAATGGATTGAATCTAGATGTACCTTTTTCTTTATCATTACGTGACATTTTAATCTCCTTCTGCCGCTAAAGCGGCAACACAAATAAATACTGAAACAAACACGGTCCGCAAAGCGGAGAAAAATCCTCATGTCCGATTTTTCAGTGTTTGTTTGCGCGTGAAACAGATATACTTTATCTAAAGCTATCTGAACTTTCACGCTAAGCTCCTTCTGCAGTCTGCAGGAACGCAGAGTGCATATTTTTCTTGATTAGGTAAACGTGACATTCTTAATAAAAATCACAAGAGCATCAGCTTAAGTAAGTCAAGTACAAACACCGCACCTGAAAACACAAGGAACAGCGCAAGATACCTGAGCACGTATCCGGACTTTACGCCTCTCGCAAACACTTCTGACATAGAAACCGCAAAAGCACTGAATGCGATAATAAGCACACCGGAAAGAAAGTATAAAATCAGCGGGGGCAATATTTCAATTACGGAAGAAGTGTCTGTAGGGGACAGTTTGAAAGTCCCGGTTGATGCAAGAGCTGTGACGTAGCCGAATGCCGCACCTCTGTACAACGAAATAATCATTGCCGCCGTCAGAGCAAACACGGAAAAGCCCGCCAGTCCCACAAAGGCAAGCTGCAATGCAGACGGCAACAGGCTGTCCGCAAGAATGCTGAACCTATTCCCCGCTAAAACAGACGAAGCATCCGTTTTTATGGGATAATACACGGTATCTCCAATGATAACACGCCCCACAAGGGCGGCTATAATGGTGGCGACACAAAAAACGACCGTACACAAAAGTGCCGTTTTAACAGGCTTTTTTTCTGTTTTCATTATTACGTATCCTTAACACAAGCGATACTCTAATATATTAACTGAATGCAGAAAAAATACCTATTTATATTTGTAACACAATCCGGGCATAAAGTAAACACCTTTTTTGTAAATTTATTGTGCCTTGCACAATTTAATTTATATTATTGCTATATTTTAAGTTTTGCTGTATAATATAATATATATATTCATTTATTCTTTGAGGGGTATCGCAGGATGAACAAAGATCTCGCATTAAAGTATTTCAGGGAACCGCCTGTTATCCATACTGAGAGACTCACTCTCAGAAAGATCCTGAAATCCGATGCGGCAGACGTTTTTGAATTTTCCTCAGATCCCACCGTTACTAAGTACCTCCTGTGGAAGCCTCACATCAATTTCAAATATACGCAGAGATATCTCGCATTCATGCAGTCAAGATACCGTGCGGGAGAATTTTACGATTGGGGCGTAGTCGATTCATGTACCGGTAAGCTCATCGGCACCTGCGGATTTACCGAATTCGATTATTCAAACAATTCAGCCGAGGTGGGTTACGTTCTTAATCATAATTATTGGCACCGCGGTATTGCCGCAGAGGCACTCTTTGAGGTGTTAAAATTCGGGTTTCTCACCTTAGGGCTAAACCGAATAGAAGCCCGTTATATGGTCGGAAACGAAAACAGCCGCCACGTTATGGAAAAGGTGGGTATGCGCTTTGAAGGGATCAAACGCAATTCCCTTTTTATCGACGACCGTTACGTTTCCGTTGGAAGCTGTGCCATATTGAAAGACGAATTTTTGAGATATCTTCGTCATTGACCGCCAGGCATAGTTGCCCCGGTCATTTCATAGATTTAAGGTAGCCATATTATCTTCGGAGGTCAACTTATTCTATGAAAAAGAACAGATCCTTTACCCTCGTTTATTATGCTTTATTCGGCATGGCGCTTCTCTTCTCTTCTGTAGGACTTGGCATATACGCCGGTCATCTTCAAAAGGATTTTATCCCATCATCAGCCGATACTTCTGCCACAAACGTCACTGATACCGCTGAACACAGCGATCATGGCACGAGCAACAGTGCTGACACTGCACAGGACTTGGGTCTGCTGATGATAGACCCCGGGCACGGCGGTGAGGACGGAGGTGCCGTATCGGATTCGGGTGTTCTTGAAAAGGATCTGAACCTTGCCGTATCGGACGACGTGGCTCATCTGTGTCTTATGTTCGGTATTCCCTACAGCACGACGCGCAACGACGACAGAATGCTGTACGACTATTATTCCGAATACACAGATTACACGGGTAAAAAGAAATCCCTTGATCTGAAGAACCGTCTTCGTCTGACAAATGAGTCAGGCTCAGCTCTTTTACTCAGTGTTCACATGAACAAATTCACCGACAGCCGTCCGAGTGGTCTTCAGATGTATTATTCCGTAAATTCCGCTGACAGCGAGGCTATCGCCGGAAGTATCCAGAACTTTGCAAGCTCCCATATACAAAAAGACAACGACCGTCAGGCAAAGGAAGCTACCTCTTCAATATACCTGTTATATAACATTGATATTCCCGCTGTTTTGGCGGAGTGCGGTTTTTTGTCAAATCCCGAGGAAACAGGCCGACTCACGACCCCTACATACCGTTCATCTCTTGCCGTATCATTGTTTATCCCTTGCGCAGAGTATCTTGTAAGATGCGGCACATAAAAATACATACTAAAAAGGATCATTAATATGAAGAAACCGAGAACCGTATTTACCTGTACATCCTGTGACTACCAAAGCCCAAAGTGGCTTGGTAAGTGCCCCTCCTGCGGCGCATGGAACACTTTTGAAGAGGAGACTTATACAGAAGTTAATATTTCTCCCACGGGTGCCACAGCAGCTTCCGGTGAAAAAGCAGTCGCTTTCCACGGACTTGATATTCCCGAATACATGAGATGCTCCACCCAAATATCAGAGCTTGACCGTGTCCTCGGCGGAGGACTTGTGATCGGCTCCGCTGTACTGATTGCCGGTGAGCCGGGTATCGGAAAGTCCACTCTTCTCATGCAGCTGTGCGGTACTCTCGGTGATGACGTAAAGATCCTGTATGTTTCAGGTGAGGAGTCACGTTCTCAGCTAAAGCTGAGAGCTAACCGTCTCGGTGTTGACCCTGCCCGAATGTACGTACAAAATGAGGTGCTCGTTGACAATATTCTTAAGGAATACGAAAGAGTATCCCCCGACCTCATGATCATTGATTCCATACAGACATTGGTATGTAACGGAATATCATCGGGTGCGGGAAGTGTGACACAGGTGAGAGAAAGTGCAAACCGTCTTATTGCAAGAATCAAGGCTGACGGCACTTCACTCATTATAGTCGGCCACGTCAACAAGGAAGGCGGCATTGCAGGTCCCAAGGTACTTGAGCATATGGTTGACGCAGTACTGTCCTTTGAGGGCGAGAGAACTCAGGCGCACAGAATAGTACGAGCAATAAAGAACCGCTTCGGCAGTACCAACGAGATTGGCGTTTTTGATATGACGAGCGAGGGTCTTATTTCCGTTGACAACCCTTCCGCGGCTATGCTCGAGGGCAGACCGGAAGGCGTTTCCGGAAGCTGTGCCGTTTGTATCATGGAAGGTACTCGTCCTCTGATAGCCGAAGTGCAGGCGCTTGTTACTCCGACGTCATATCCTTCTCCGCGAAGAACGGCAGACGGCATAGATTACAACAGAATGTGCCTTATATTAGCCGTCATTGAAAAGAGGCTCGGTCTTCGTTTTTCAACCTGCGACGTATTTCTGAACGTAGTCGGAGGACTCAGGATAGATGACCCGTCTGCGGACGCGGCAATAATTCTTGCACTTATTTCCTCGATGAAGGATATTCCCGTTCCGCACGAGCTTATCGTCATGGGTGAGATAGGACTGTCGGGGGAATTCCGCGCCGTCCCCGGCGTATATCAGCGTATATCCGAGGCAAAGCGGCTAGGCTTTACAAGCATTGCAGTTCCTCTCAGCCAGCTTAAGAATGACACCGAAAAAAATAGCCGTCCCATTCCCGAAGACGTGACGGGAATGCGCGGTATATATGATGCTTTGAAGCTCCTCGCAAAGGCTCAGAAGACCGAGTAAAAATCATATATAGACCACGTACTTAAACAGGAAAACAAAGGATAAAAATACTGTTTTTTATAATAACCCAAGATAAGAAAGGTTTCAACTATATGAAAACAAAAGTAAAGATCGCACTTCAGACAGAGGCATCGAACACACCTTGCTGGCCTTATATCAATTACGATTATGATAGTAAGTTTTCGGAAATATTTGAAATTATAAGCAAATCCAATCCTGACGTAGACTTTGACGTTGTGAAATATACGAATGTGTCAGATGCGATAGCTGATTATGAGGATGACTTAAAAATATACGACGGTATCCTTGTTCTCTTAATGACCTGTGGATGTCACATTGAAACGATGTATGCCAGAAAAAGCAAAGAAAACGGGCTTCCGGTTATTATAGCAGATATTCCGTTTTGCGGTTCGGGAGCGATGCTGGTAAACGCATCAAAAGCAGTACGCGAGGAAAATCTCCCCGTACCGCTTATATCATCTCTTAACTGGAATGATATTGCCGAAGCTGTGCGTTTGTTCACCGTTATCAAACGTATGAAAGAATCGAAAATACTTGTGGTTGCGGACTTCTTTGACGTTGAAGCAGAAGATGCGATACTGAATATATGGGGATGCTCATTCGTTCATGCAACATCAAAAGATTTTAACATAATTTTCAACAATATCAACGTTGATTCTGCGAAAGAAATCGTCCTAAAGTGGCAAGCTGAAGCTGAGGCTACCGTTGAGCCGAGCTTTGATGAATTAGTTGAAAGCGCTCGTATTTACTTAGCACTTGAACAGCTGAAAAAAGAACACGGTGCCGATGCCATCACCGTTGACTGTCTTTCCCTCTCTTACAGCGGAAGCTATGTGGGTAAAACTCATATGTATCCCTGTATGTCTCACTATGAAATGTCAAAGCACGGAGCTGTGGCAGTGTGTGAAGCAGACGTCAATGCAACAATAGCTTCACTTATAATGCTTTATCTCACCGGAAGACCGGGATACGTATCCGACCCTGTTATTGATACTTCAGCCAACCAGGTTATCTATGCCCATTGCGTTGCCTGCACAAAGGTATTCGGTCACGACAGCAAGCATACTTGTCCGTTTAAAATCCGCAGCCACGCAGAGGACAAGCTCGGTGCATCAGTACAGGTGATCTTCCCTGAGGGTGAAAAGCTTACGACCGTATATTTCGGTTACCCTGTAAATAAGGCCTCTATTCATTCCGGTATTTCCGTAGGTAACGTTGACTGTGAGGAAGGATGCCGTTCAAAGCTTGTAGCAACTGCAAACACCGAAGCTCTTCTTAACAACTGGAGCTTTGGAAGATGGCACAGAGTAACTGTATTCGGAGAATACAGTAAGCAATTCAAAGCGCTGTGCAAAATGCGTGGTGTTGAAATCATCGAAGAAGATAAATAATCCGTCGGGGATCGACCGTGTCACTCACAACGACACTATCGATCCCCGCGCTGTATTCTATTATTGATGACTGTTTTCAAGCTCCGCGTGTAAGCATAACGCAACGATAAATACTAACGGATTCTGCATTCATCAGTCGTAAAGATGACGTTATGGATCAGTCGTTAAAAATATCGGATTCGTCCAAGCCATTTTTCCGTCAGCATCGGTCACGGTCACTCTCAGATAGTCGAATCTGTTTCCAATCTCAAGAGAAGCTTCGGTGACACCCTCTCCCCTTTTAACTTGTGTAGGATGCTTATCTGCCTGGAAGCGGATCATACTGCAAGGAGAGCACTTGACGTGAGCCACGTCGTCCTCAACGTAAAAATCGTATATTTCGGGACCGCAGGAGGAATAGAAGTCCCCCGCCTCAAGGGACTTGAGTATTGAAGCTACGTCATTATCACTGTTGACCATAACCCAACCGCCGCAAAGATCCTTTGTTGAGTGACCGTCATCGGTAGCAACACCGAATATCCGCTTGCCCTGTCCTAATATCTCGTCCCAATACGACGCATCTCTGTCCATGTAATTATCAAGTACACACCCGGTTTTCCATATCTCCGTGGCGAAGTTACCCTGCGTTTTCTGAAACAGTCTCTCTGGAG
>CAYYRY010000056.1:0-9592 GCA_964474245.1 uncultured Ruminococcus sp.
GCACGGTGGTGTGAGAGGTCGGCTGATCAACTAATGGTCAGCCTCCTACTCGATTGATACTGATATTTCAAGCAAAAACAAATCTTCCATGAGTCAGCTTTATGCGCCAGGCAGAGTCATGACTTTGATCAATCGCTTAAATATTTCTCAAGGGAAGAGTTACGTACCGTGTGGGACAGCAGAGCGCCGAGCACGGTGCATGAGATGATCTCGCCTATAGCCACGGTAAACGCCGTGTAGAGATACGCCACGTCGGGGATACCCATGAGCTTCAGTGCAAGGGGGATTATCAGCGCATTGGCAAGTACGGTGGGCAGGGAAGCGAAGACTTTCAGCTCACCGTGTCTCATAAGATATGCCCCATACGCACCGATGAGCGTTGCACAGCTTCCGAGTACCACGTCAAATACGTTTCCAGACGTAATAAGGTTTGAGATGAAGCATCCGATGGTAACACCGGGAATAGCCGCGCTTGTGAATATCGGGAGTATACACAGAGCTTCGCTGAACCGGCATTGGATCACGCCCGACGATAGTCCAAGGACGGATGAGACGTAGGTGAGGATTACGTAAAGGGCGGCAATGATCCCCGCCTTAGCGATAAAAAGGGTCTTTTTCATTTTTTTCTTTTCTCCTTAGTTTTGTTTTACGTGAGGATGGTTTCGAACTCACAACGTACATTTTATCACATTATTTGTAAAAAGTAAAGTGAAATATTATTATTTAATAAAAATACATAACCGAAAAAGCCATGACCATCGTCATAGACGGTGATCATGGCTTCAAATCAAAACAATATACAGCCCATTTTCTTGAAATGCTCGGCTTTGCGGAGAAGCTCCTCTTCGGAAACTCCCGTGAAAAGTGAAAGACATGTCAGACACATAAATTCCTGTGTCCCCCGGTTGACCATCTTTTTGGTCAGACCGATCTCAACGTGTTTCAGCTCTCTCCCGCATTTCATGCAGGCGTTAAATGATGGTGCAGGTGCTCCCTGAGGCCGCTTGAACATAACTTATCTGATCTTCTTAAGACGTCCTCTGAATACCTTTGCACCGTGTGCGGGTACCTTAGCGGTGAAGGAGTCGCAGATAAGTCCCTTGTACTTTCCGTTTACCTCACCGACGTTCTCGCCTGTCATAACGTCGTACAGCTCAAAGCCGTAGTTGTCTCTGGGAGACAGACCAATGTCGGGGAGGTTGACGAGGAACCATTCGCTGTCGTGATCCTCGAAGTTGACAACTGCGATGGCGTACTCACCGTTTTCAAGATGCTTGAAGAGGATGGGACGTTTTCCGTTTGAGCCGTGTCCCTTGATGATGGGAGGTCTTACGTCGGGGTCCTGATTGATGGCGATGAGAGCCGCGTTCTTCAGAAGCGCCGCTGTTTCCGGAGTCATATTGCGGATGTCACATCCGATCATGAGAGGCTGTGAAAGCATACACCAGAGAGCGAAGTGAGTGTGATACTCGGTATCATTACATCCGCCCTGTGCAACGTTACCCTTACCGTACATACCGCAAACGAGCATGTCCATGTCGTTGAAGCAGGAGGGACCTGAGAGACACATATTGTCCTTCTGCTGATTGAAGATACTTTCGATGGAGGAGAAGGTGTCTGCAATATCGAAGGTGGAGCGATACATATCAGCACCGACCTTTCTTGCCCAGCTCAGTGTGTCCTCCATACCCCAGTTACAAACGGAGTAAACGATGTCGCGGCCTGTTGCGTTGAGAGCCATTCTCATTCTGTTGTAGAGAGACCAGCCCTGCACGTTGTGAGGGTGTGTACACCAGTCATACTTCAGATAGTCAACGCCGTTTCTTGCGAAGAACTTTGCATCCTGATACTCTCTGTCAAGGCTTCCGGGGTATCCCGCGCAGGTGAGAGGACCGCAGCAGGAGTACATACCGAACTTGAGACCCTTGGAGTGAATGTAGTCAGCAAGGTACTTCATTCCGTGGGGGAACTTTGCGGGATCGGCAACGAGGTCGCCGTTTTCGTCTCTCTGTCTGAGAGACCAACAGTCATCGATTACTATATATTCATATCCTGCATCTTTAAGACCGGTGGATACCATAGCATCAGCAGTTTCCATGATAAGCTGCTCGTTTATGTCCTCACCGAAGGTATTCCAGGAATTCCAACCCATAGGGGGTGTCTTAACTAACATAATACTGTTCCTTTCTGTTAATATAGTCTGCTTCAGGGACGTTCCACGTACTCACCGATGAATACCGTACAGTCATGAGCCTTAAGAGGGAACTTGATATAGTCGTTCATGAAGTCTACAGTCTCGCCCGTGAATACTTCAGTCAGCTTAAGACCGAAGCCTGTGTTGATGGAGAGACCGATATCGTGAGGACAGATGTCCGCCACGGCGTTGTCGTCGGAAAGGTTGAAGAAGCCGAGGGCTACCTGATTGTTTGACAGGTGCTTGAACATGACGTGAGCCATGGGGCTTCTGGGAGAGTCGATGGTGATGGGGGGGCGGCACTCTGAGTCTGAGTTGATGCGCAGGAGTCCGGGATTTTTGAGAAGCTCGAGTGTCTCGGGACGGATCCTTCTCAGGTCGGTGCCGATCATGAGGGGGGAGCCCATCATGCACCAGAGTGCGAAGTGAGTCTTGTACTCCGTGTCGCCGCAGAGACCGGGGTGACCTACGTTACCGATACCGTCCATACCGCAAATGAGCATATCAATGTCGTTGAAGCATCCGGGAGCGCTGTACTGAAGCTTGTCGAACTGGCTCATGGAAATGTTGCGCACGGAGGAGAATCTCTCGCCGATGTCACCGGTGGAACGGTACAGATGAGCGCCCGTGGAACGGATCCACTTCTCGGACTCATATTCACCCCAGTTGCACGCGGAGAATACGATATCCCTGCCCGTTGCCTTCAGTGCCATACCCATTCTGTTGTAGTAGAGCTGAGGGTCCTTGTTCTGGGGGAAGGTGCAGAAGTCGTACTTCAGGTAGTCAACGCCGAAATCAGCGAAGGTCTCCGCGTCGATGAATTCTCTCTCAAAGCTTGCGGGGTAGCCTGCACAGGTGAGAGTACCTGCACATGAATACATACCGAACTTGAGTCCCTTGGAATGAACGTAGTCAGCAACGGCACGCATACCGTTGGGGAACTTTTCGGGGTCGGCAACGATCCTGTCGTTTTCGTCACGGGTGTGAAGAGACCAGCAGTCGTCGATGACGACGTATTCGTATCCTACGTCCTTAAGACCAAGTTCCACGATCTTATCAGCCATGTCGCAGATGACCTTCTCGTTGATGCCTCCACCGAAGGTATTCCACGAGTTCCAGCCCATAGGCGGTTTGTTAATAATCATAGTGTTTTCCTTTCGTTTTCTGTCTTGCTGTTGTCGAAAGTCTGTCCCACAGACAAACTATCCTACTGTTGGAATTGTAGCACAATACCATGTGAAAGTCAATGAGTTTGATTAAATTTATACGGACAGACAGCCATTTAAACAGTTTTATGAGCTATTGATTGACAAAGCCGTTTTTACGCTGTATAATATTCCGGTAAGGTATAAAATATATGCAGACGGAACTCAAAACTGAATTGAAGTCTCGGGTAGAGGAGGAGTGACAAGTGGACAGACCGGTTTTTGACAGGGAGAAGAGCGAATACCTCCTAAGACATATAAAGCACACTGTGCCGTGTCCGACGGTGTATAAAACCGTTGACTCCACGAGCACACGACTTAAAGCCTTGGCAGAGTGCGGTGCGCCTGAGTACACTCTCATAATGGCAGATAAGCAGACGGGCGGTAGGGGCAGAGTGGGTAAGAGCTTCCACTCCCCCGAGGGCGGAGTGTACATGAGCCTTCTCCTGCGCCCTGGCATCTCCGTCTCAGATGCACATAAGATCACCCCATGCGCCGCCGTTGCGGTCGCAGAGGTGCTTGAGGAGCTGTTTGGCGTGAAAGCCTCCGTCAAGTGGGTGAACGATCTGTTCCTTGGCGGAAAGAAGATATGCGGAATACTGACGGAAGCTCCCTACGACATGGAAACGGGCGGCGTAAAATACGTTATCGTTGGCATAGGTATAAACCTGTTTGAGCCGGAGGGCGGATTCGGTGAGCTTGATGACATAGCAGGAGCTGTGTTTGACGGCACGGTGCGTGACGATGGGCTGAAGCTGAGAGTGGCGGCTCACGTCACCGACAGATTTATAGAGCTTCTCGAATGTGGAAATGATGCGTACGTTTTTTCGGAGTATAAGAAAAGGCTCTTTATCCTTGGGCGCAATATATCGGTAATAAGAGGCACAGAGCATCAAATATGCCGTGTCATCTCCCTGAGTGACGACTACTCCCTCGAGACAGAGCTGCCCGACGGCACGACCGAAAAGCTTATTTCCGGGGAAATAAGTATAATTCCCGAGGGAAATTCATAGAAAGTTATTGAATTTAAGGAAAGATTATACTATAATATACTATACGTGAAGCAAAGCGAATTTTATGAAAGGTCAGAAATATAAGCTATGTTAAATTTTCTTGAAACAACATCACAGCAGTCCACAGGCGGATTTGATATCGGTATTACCCTTATCATGTTCGTTGCAATGATCGCTATCTTCTTCTTCATGAACAGATCCCAGAAGAAGCAGGAGAGAGAGACCAAGGCAATGCGCGACGGCCTCACTATCGGTGATGAGATCACCACCATCGGCGGTATCATCGGTAAGATAGTAGCCATCAAGGATGAGACAGTTCTTATCGAGACCGGACGCGACAAGGTTCGCATCCGTATCCTCAGGAACGCTGTCCGCAACGTTGACGTTAAGGCAGAGGACGCAGAATAATTATCCGGAATAATCCGCTTTCCCGATGAATAGATATGTAACGTATCATTCATCGGGATTTTTTTATTATGCGGCAAATATGAGGCATTTTTCTATTTTGAAGAGCATTTGAGACCAATATAAGATCGGAGGTAAATATGAGAACGGAAAACACTTTTCTTTCGACGGCAATAAAGCTCGGCATCGGGGTAGGCTCAACTTTTGTGTCTGCGGCGGTGTTTCTGTTTACGGGGGCATGGGTTGCTTACGCATCAGGTGATCCCGACAGCCTGGTTTTTCCCTTAGCCATGGCAGCCCTGGCTCTCAGCATGACCGTTGGCGGCTTTGTGACAGCTAAAGTCTGCGACCCCGACGTACTTTCACCGATACTGTCTGCACTTCTTTGCGGCGTTATTTGTGCTGCTGTAATTTTTCTCATCGGTCTTTTCCCATCCGCCGATGAAAGCGGTGTGACAGGCTATCTTAAGCCGGTCATACTTATTTTGTCCGTGCTCCTTTGTACTCTCGGGGGAGTTATAGGCAAGCCGAGAGGCAGAAAGCGCCCGCGCTTACCGAGAAGACGCTGAAACAAAAACGCCGTGCATCCGCCGAAGTCCGAAAACAACGGTGAATACACGGCATATTTTATTTTATCAGCATCAGTAACCCCTGAAGGATTACAAGATGGACGGGGTAGAATACGTAGAAGAAATACTTCAGGTTCATTTTTCCCCTTTTTCCTGAGTAAAGAAGGAGAAGCGGCACCGCAAGAAGGCAGTATATCTGCACGCCTCCAAGAATCATGGACATATACGCAAGAGCCACGCCTGCAGACATCACGTTCAGCGTAAGCGTCAGATCTTCATCCATGCCGCGGTATCCGTCGGGAGGGGAAAAGAGGCTTGATGCCACAGACACGAGAGTTCCTTCAAGACCGTAGCTTACGGTGAAGCGTGCATGGACGTACCATACCGCAGCGGCGGTGACCAGCAAAAGACAAGTCCACATAAAGACCTTGACCGCAGAACCCTTCAAAATTGCACCTTTAACGCAAGACAACAGGTATATCAAAGGGATCGCCAGAGCAAAGGTGATGAAGATATTCACATAGTCGTCTCCTGTGAACAGGGTGTACACCACCTGAAAAGCGATTCCCGACAGGGCAACCGTGAGGAAATATCTGAGCTTGCTTCGGGTGTACCTGCAGCCCTCTGCAATAAAGAAGGCGAATATTGGAAATGCGAGACGCCCAACGATACGCAGAAATCTGACACCGGGGAATAAAAGCATACCGACGTGGTCTGTAAGCATGGTAAGTGCGGCAATAATCTTCAGCACGTTTCCGCTTAATACACGTATATTTTTCATCTTCATACGGAATCCCCCTTCCTGAGGTAATATTACTCAGCCTCAACAGCGACGCTTTCAGACGCCTCAGCAAGGTTAACAGCAAGGGAAAGTGCCTCGTCAATGTGAGACGCGAAGTGTTCTCTGCCGATGACGTCGGCAAGACCTGATTTGATCATGGAGTTCATGGGCTGTTCGTTAACGTGTGAGAGTATAAGGGTAACGCCTGCATCACTGCATCTTTCATACAGCGCTTCAAGAGCGTTAAGCGCTGTGGCATCAATGGCGGAAACACTTCTCATACGGATAACGAGACATTTGGTGTATTCCTTGAGAGTTATGGAAGCGAGGATATCAGCAGAACCGAAGAAGAGGGGACCCTCAAGCTCATATACACGGACAGACACAGGGAGATTTCTCTCATCCTCGTCTTCTCCGTATGTCCAACCGCGCAGACGGGAGGTGTCGCTCATTCTCTTCATGAAGAGAACGCAGGCAAGTACGATGCCGACGCCGATGGCAACAACGAGGTCAAACACAACGGTGAGCACGAAGGTGAGAACGAGAACGAAGATGTCGCTCTTGGGGGCTGTCTTAACGAGAGTAACGAAGGGACGCCACTGGCACATATTGTAAGCTACAACGAAGAGCACCGCAGCGATAACGGGCATGGGTATAAGTGCCGCATAGGGCATGAGCACCACGAGGACAAGCAGGAGCACGAGGGCGTGAACGATACCGGAGATTGGAGTTTTACCGCCGTTCTTGATGTTAGCGGCAGTTCTTGCAATGGCGCCGGTGGCGGGGATACCGCCGAAAAGGGCGGAGCCGATGTTACCGATACCCTGAGCGATAAGCTCGGTATTGGAACGGTGACGTGTACCTGTCATGCCGTCTGCAACCACGCAGGAAAGAAGAGACTCGATAGCCGCAAGGATGGCAATGGTAAATGCATTGGGAAGCACGTCAGCGATAAGCCCGAAGCTGATGTTCGGGAGGCTGGGAGTAGGGAGCGCACTGCTGACGGTGTAGAGGTCTCCGATGGTATTTACGTTGAGGTCAAAAAGCTTGACCATGGCGATACCCACCACAACGGCAACGAGGGAGCCGGGAATCTTCTTTGATATATAGGGCCATACGATGAGCACTGCAAGGCTGACAGCACCAACGAGGAGCGCCCATGGATTGACGGTGGTAATATTAGCGAAGAATGCCTCCAGCTTTTCGACGGTCTCAATGGGTTTAAGTCCTTCAGGATAGGTGAGACCGAAGAAATCCTTGAGCTGACCGATAAGGATGGTAACGGCGATACCTGCGGTGAAACCAGTGGTGATGGTATAGGGGATGAACTTAATGAGGCTGCCCAGCTTAAATATACCCATAAGCACGAGGAAGATACCCGCCAAAACGGTAGCCACGATAAGGCCGTCCATTCCGTGAGTGGCAACTACACCTGCAACGATGGTTGCGAAGGCGGCGGTGGGACCTGCGATCTGAACGCGGCTGCCGCCGAAGAAGGAAATGAGAAATCCCGCGATAATGGCAGTATAGAGACCCTCCTCGGGACCTACGCCGGAAGCGAGAGCAAGAGCAATGGAGAGGGGAAGTGCGATGACCGCCACAATGATACCGGCAATGATATCGGAGAGCAGAGTTTTTTTGTTATACTCTTTCAGACAGCTGAAGAGCATCGGTTTGAAAGTATTCATTTTTTACTCCGTTTTTTATTCATAAATTTAACAAATATGTATTAACAAAATATTAATTTATCACAAAAGTGCCCCTCTGTCAAGGGGGGACGTGAGGAGTAAAAAAAGTTTATATTGTTTGTACATTTTTGCCCTTCCCAACGGAATCTTTTTGAATATTATTTTGTTTCACCGGGTTTTGTTTTCCTTTTGTGATTTGCAGTTTTTTTCTTTTGCTGCATTGAATTTCGTTTTTTGTAAGACCTATGTGAGCAAGGCACCATCTCTACTTGCTCACGTGGGTCTTGACCTAAACAATATTCAGAGAAGCATGAGTAAATATTACAGATCAACACACGTGTGTCTAAGTATATACAGACTTTCCGATAAATGCACATAATAATTACGGGAACGTAAAAACGTTCCCGTCAGTAGCCTGAGATCTGTATCAGATCAATTCTTCTTCCCTGCCTTACGGCGGCGCACCTTGCGTACGATCAGTACAACTACGAGTACGATGATACCTACAAGCACTATTATCACAGCGATAAGAATAAACGTGAATTTGTTCGCACCTTTCAGAAGGTCGACGGGGTCCAGGCTGGAGTATACCACCTTGCGTCCGTCGGGGGCGGCGTAGGTCTCGTCCATCTCACCGTCCATCTCCTTCAGATACGAGGCGATGGCGAACCATTCCTTTACGGGGATGCCGTTTTCGTCCTTTACGACATAGTTTACAAGATCAGCTACCTCAATGGGGTTGCCCTCTGAGTCACGGGGTGTGATGGAGAGAAGTCCGAAGGATTTGGACTTGACCTCGCCAAGCATCTGACCGCAGTACATTCCCGTCACGACGCGGTACAGCTTGTCCTTGTCGATATCCTCAAGGCTTCCGTCAGCTTTCCTGAGCATGGCGTAATCGACCTTGTTGAATATCATACGTGAAGTGTTGAAGGAATATTCAACGCCGGAGCAGAAGAGCTGTGCTGACTTCATAAGAGGCTGAACGGATGCGTCCACCTCAAGCACGTTCAGAAGATCCTGTCCCGTCAGGTAGATGGCGACAAGCTCGCCCTCCGTGCCGACACCTAGAGATGCGGCGTTGAACACGTCGGAAGTGGTAACGTCTCCAATGGGGAGCGTCTCTCTGATAACACCCGCGGCGGTCAGCGCCATGTCAACGGCCTCTCCTGTCGCCTTTTCGACAGCCCATTTGTATGCGTCCGAGAAGATATTCGTAAGAGTGGATTCGTGCTGAGTCGCCGCTACTTCCTTTACGTTGTCGAAGTCGTAGGGGTTATTGACGAGGACCTCATCGAAGGACACGCCGTAGTCGGAGAGGTACTTTTCCTCAACCTCAGCTTTGAAATCTTCCACAAGGGAGGAGAGCTCTCCGTCGTCTTCTACGTCCTCGTCAATGGGGATAAGCTCGTAATCTGCAAGGGAGGTGTCGCTTCCGTCATGGCTGAGCTTCACAACGCCCAGATATTTGCCGTACTCTCCTGCGGATACGATATACGTGCCGTTGACCTCTATTGCTTCGGGGAGGGTAGTGTGGGTGTGGGCGGACACTATGAGGTCGATGCCGTTTACGGCACTTGCCATCTCGTAGTCCTCGCCCTTGCCGTCCTCGGTGCCGCTGTGAGACAGGCAAACGACGACGGGATCTGCGCCATCCTTCTCTTTACATTCCGCAACTGCGGGATCAACGGTCGCCTGTGCGGTCTCTGCGGGGTCTTCGAGGATCATTCCCGAATT
>CAYYRY010000057.1:0-8063 GCA_964474245.1 uncultured Ruminococcus sp.
AAGGGACGCCGCGTTGACTTCAAGAATACGGTTATCATCATGACCTCCAACGTTGGTGCTTCAGGTATCACCGAGCCGAGACGTCTCGGATTCGGCGGAAATGATGACAAAAAGGACGAGGAAAAGCGTATGAAAACGGCAGTAAACGATGCGTTGAAAGCAACGTTCAAGCCCGAATTCCTCAACAGACTTGATGAGATCATCGTGTTCAACAAGCTGACGGATACTGATATCGAAAAGATAGCGTGTATTATGCTTGGCAAGGTGAGAGAAAGAGTAGGGGAGCTTGGTATTACCGTGGATTTCTCCGACGAGGCGGTAGCACTTCTCGCAAAGGAAGGCTTTGACCCCGTATACGGCGCCCGTCCGCTGAGACGTGCCATCGTCCGCAAGGTGGAGGACACATTCTCCGAGGCAATGCTTGCAGGCGAGGTTAAAGAGGGAGACTCCGTGAGAGCAGAGGTATCTGAAGGTAAGATAGTCTACGTGAAGGCGTAAGGCGTCTTCCGTTCTGGGAAAACGTGTAACCGAATAATAACGGAAGCCCCGTGCAGGGTCGATATTACCTGCACGGGGTTCGATTTGTTAATAACAGGCTATGTTTTGCACAGCAAGAGTATTGTATGACGGTATTGTTAATATT
Source organism: uncultured Ruminococcus sp. (assembly GCA_964474245.1). Lineage (GTDB taxonomy): Bacteria > Bacillota > Clostridia > Oscillospirales > CAG-272 > RUG11130. Next base: position 644 of record CAYYRY010000057.1, read on the forward strand.
ATCACAGCCTTGTGAAAAATGTCGGGAAGTGTGCTATAATGTAGGTATAGGCTCGACTCTGCCGGTTTTCAGTTTGTGTGAGTGGAAACGGTTAGGGGAAAGTAAGAATTTGACGGAGGAGTTTGTAATGAAGATAAACGAGTATCAAGAATTGGCAATGACAACGTTGAACCCCGAATTGAGTAAAAGGGATGTGCTTATCAACAGTGTAATGGGACTGTGTGGCGAAGCAGGAGAAGCAATTGATATCGTAAAAAAGTGGATGGCACAAGGTCATGAGCTGGACAAAGAACATTTGGCAAAAGAACTCGGAGATATTGCATGGTACTTAGCTGAAGCCGCTACCGCATTGGATATTCCGTTAGAAGATATTTTGCAGGCTAATATCGACAAACTGAAAAAAAGATATCCGGAAGGATTTGATGACAAGCGGTCATTGGTTCGTTTACAAGGAGACTTATAAACCCCAATTTATCAAACCGAACATCACATCAACAGGAGGGGACGTTACACCCCCTCCTGTTTGTTTATCAAGGAATACCGTATATCCCATGCAGAAACTAAAAATATGAGACTTAATATTGAAAGTTGCCGTCGTTTGTTGTATAATATCTTCAGACATATTTTTTTATAAAAGGACACGATATTCCAATGTTTGATATACTGAGTGACGTTTGGGCGCATCCGGGGGCCTCACATTCTCCTATACTTCCGTTTGACGTTTCAGCTTTAAGTGCTGACGAAGCCGAAAGCGAGATCAGCCGTTTACATAAATGCGGCTTTGACTGTCTCCTTGTATACTGTAAGGAGCCCGTACTGCAGGACGGGACCGTAGAAGCGGTGTTTCGCGCGTGTGCCAAGCGCTTTATGCTTGTGTTTGCCGACGAATCCGTCATTTTTTGCGATGTGGGATGCACCGAAGATGTGTTGAGAGCCTATACCCCCATGCTGTGTGCACACACGCTGAGGCTTTCCGATTCAAAGGATACGGATATGACTCCCTTTGAGGAAATCGTCGCTTCCTATTACGTAAAACTTTCAGACGGCGTCATAAGCGAAGCTCACGCAGAGTGTCCCGAGGAAGGAGAATACGTGAAGTATGACGTGATACTCACGGAAAAGCCCGACGGGATCGATCTGCTCTCTCCCGAGGCTTCCGAGGTTACCCTTTCGGTGTACGAGAGCTTTTATGAAAAGTACAAGGATATCTCTGCCGGCGTGCTCGTGGGTATCAGAACAGCTTCTCTTATGAGGTGTATACCCGAGAGCCTTCCGTGGTCGTATGACATGGCGGAGGAGTTCACCTCGCTTGAGGGAACGCCTTCAATGCTACTGTCACTCCTTGCGAAAACTGATAAGCGTTCACAGAAGGAAGGCAGACGCATATACGGAAAGACTCTGGCTTCCCGTCTCGAAAAGTGCTGCCTTACCCCTCTGTCAAAATGGTGCGGCAAGAATTCCCTGGCATTCATGGGTGAGGTGCCATACGATTTCGTAGGAACGTGCGCTCCTTGCTTTACTCTCCCCATATATGATGACAAATGCTTTGACAGCGCAGTTAGCACGGAGGACGAGAGAATGTCTGCCGTGCAGTGCCTTGCCGATGCCGCAAGACACGAAGGTTTTACGGGTGTTGTATACCGAAGCTGTGCTTGCGATGCTGATTCCCTTGCACGTGAGGCATACGCCGCAACAGCGGCATCCATGGCACTTATGATGCTTCCCGAAAGCTTTGCCTCTGCAGAGCACTTGTCTGAGATCGGTATAAACGCAGCAGATATGAAGGCTTTGTGCCTGAGACTTCGCAGATATTCCACTCTCGGTACCTCGTGCAGCAGTAAGAGCTCCTGCGCTGTGCTTTATGATGACGGATTTATCCCATTCTCAGGTGCCGCAAAGCTTCGTGAGCTTGGAGTACCGTTCAGCTTCCTTTCGATCTCACAGTGCATGAAGAGAGGACACAGCCATCACGGAGAGTTCCTGGTTGACAGGTTCAGATATAAGGTACTCCTTATGGATCAGAGAGTGCGTCCGGATCCCGAAAGCGTGCGTCACATCGGTGAGTTTGCTGCATACGGCGGCACAATGTACCGCGGCGGTCAGTTCGGTGACTTTGCAAAGAAGCATCTCGGCGTCAGTGAACTTGGCAGGGAAGTGTCGAAGCATCTCTACGTCAGGAAGACCGTCAAGTGCTCGCATTTATTTGAGTTCTACGCCAATATTACGAATGAGCCGTACGTTCTGAAGCATCCCTTTGAGCCCTCCGGTAAGGCGTATATATTTGATTCCCGAAACGGTAAGTGCTATCCTCTCCCGTGTGAGACTTCTCTTGAAGAATACGTTCCCATCCGTATTCCGGCAGGCGGGGATCTGATCATTGCCGTTGATTGTGATGCCCTGCCCGACATTACTCCTGCGAAACCGAAGCTTGTCAGTGAGATACACGCTGTTGCTTCCGGCGAAAACGTGCTTGACGTTAAGCTTCAGGAAGGAAGTGAGGCGGTAATTGAATTTGATTCCTTTGACGGAGGAAGTATCGACATAGACGTAAATGGCACGGGTAAGTACAAAGTAATCGCACGTCCCCTGACAGCTGCTGTTACGGAGCATCTCGCTGATGGAGAAAACACCGTTACGGTAAAATGCTGCGGCAGTGTTAGCGGCGGTGTACTAAGAATCACCAGATGAGGTAATGAATTATGATCTATCTTCTTGAAGACGACGATAATATAAGAGAGCTTGTTGTTTATACTCTTACAGGCTCGTCACTTCCTGCCAGAGGCTTTGCCCGTCCCTCGGAGTTCTGGCTTGTCATGGAGGAGGAGCTTCCCGATCTCATTCTTCTTGATATTATGCTTCCCGAGGAGGATGGAATAAGTATACTCAAGAGGATCAGAGCATCGTCACATATGAAAAATATCCCCGTTATGATGCTCACTGCGAAGGGCAGCGAATACGACAAGGTCATCGGGCTTGATTCGGGAGCTGACGATTATCTGCCTAAGCCCTTTGGAATGATGGAGCTTATTTCCCGCGTCAAGGCATTGATGAGACGGACGAGGACTGAGCTTGCAGTCGATGAGTACGTGATAGGCTCGCTGTGGGTGTCTCCGTCGAGGCATAAGGTCAAGGTGGACGGGGAAAAGATCACCCTTACGCTCAAGGAATTTGAAATGCTTTGTGCTCTCATAGAGAACCGCGACGTGGTGCTGACGAGAAATCAGCTTCTTGACAGAGTGTGGGGATATTCCTTCGATGGCGGAAGCAGGACCGTTGACGTACACGTGCGTACATTGAGGCAGAAGCTCGGCTCGGCGGGGGATATGATCGAGACCGTGCGAGGTATAGGATATAAGCTTAACGGAGGAGACAATGAATAAACGGGTATTTAACGGAACCCTGATCCTTTATTCCATACTTCTCGGTATTGCATACGTAGCCGAAATAGTACTGACGGTGGCTTTTGTCAGAGATCGTGCTCTTGTCAGCATATGTATCGAGACTTTGCTTTTTGTCGGACTTGCCATTATTGCAGTATTTTTCGTGAAGAAGAATGTAAAGCGGATCATCGACGATATTACTGACAGTATCGACTCCATTGTATACGATACTGAAAACGATGGAGAGATATACCCGGAGCTTGAGCCTTTGCTCGATCACCTTGCCATGAGGACAAGTGAATTTGAGGAAAGTACTGAAAAGCTTCGTGCTGAATTTGAACGTCAGGATAAAATGAGACGTGAATTTACTGCCAACGTATCCCATGAGCTGAAGACCCCCTTAACGTCAATATCGGGATTTGCTGAAATAATCAGAGACGGTATGGTAAAGGAAGACGACATATCACGCTTTGCGGGGAACATATACACCGAAGCACAACGACTTATCGTCCTTGTGGGGGATATTATCAAGCTTTCTCAGCTTGATGAGGCAGTGTCTATAGTCAAGGAGGAAACTGACCTTTACGAAGCCTGTGAAGCGGCTATTTCTCACCTTGTGAGTGTTGCGGAGGATTGCGGAGTTGAGATCGCACTTGAAGGAATACACGTCCATGTTATGGGTGCGGATCAGGTTCTTGATGAGATGATATACAATCTTTGCGACAATGCCATAAAGTACAACAGACGAGGCGGTAAGGTTCAGGTAAAGATATATGAGAGGGGAAGATGTCCCGTGGTGTCTGTAAAGGACACAGGAATCGGCATACCTCCTGAGGACGTGGACAGGGTTTTCCAAAGATTCTACAGGGTCAACAAAAGCCATTCAAAGGAAATAGGCGGAACGGGACTCGGACTCGCCATAGTAAAGCACGGTGCACTATTCCACGATGCTACGCTTGAGATCGAAAGTGAACTTGACAAAGGGACTGAAATTCGGATTGTATTTCCCGAAAATAATGACGGATGACTTATCGCAGGATGTCCCGTAAGATGTACTTTGCTTATGGTGGCAGTACAACTTTAAGGGGGAACAATACGAAAAAAGCAAATAAACATGAAGAAATAGACGAAAAAATTCTGAAAATCTATTGCAATTTATTTTTGATTATGATATAATAACAAATGCTGAGTTTGTATATCATAACGACATTACCATAACGGAGGTGTATTCAGATGGCAAAGTGCTCTGTATGCGGAAAAGGCGTAACTTTCGGTCAGAACGTTTCTCACTCTAACCGCAAGACAAACAGAATGTGGAAACCCAACATCAGACGAGTAAAGGCTGTTGTTAACGGAACACATAAGACTGTATATGTATGCTCTCGCTGCCTGCGCTCAGGCAAGGTTACCCGAGTATAATTATCGGAACTCTATAAACTCCCTTACGAGGGAGTTTTTGGTTTATATGGGTATTGATCATAGTCAAATAAAGGGGGAGTTGGTGTGCACGAATATACAGCGGTGCTTTCTTCTCTTGCCGTGGAGTATATTCCGAGGCTTGAAGAAGAATTCGACGTGATAGCTCTGCCTCCCGATGGGTCTATAGCAGTTCCTGTTGCCTGTCATGCTGATATGCTTCTTTGCAGTATCGGTGATCATATCGTTTTCCCGAATCAGTAAGCGGCAGAGAACAGAGCTTTATGTGAGACTTTTGCATCTGCATTCGGAAAGAAGGTCGTACTGTCATCCGCAGAGAGACTTGCGGAGTATCCCTATGACATTTCGCTGAACGTTCTCGTGTGCGGACGGTATGTATTCTCCTTGAAAAAGTACACCTCACGGAAGGTGATTGATATTGTCCATAAGCTCGGATATACGCATATAAACGTAAGACAGGGATATTCAGCCTGCTCGTCATTGGTGTCGGATGACTTTATAATAAGCGCAGATAAGTCGATTTTGACAGCAGCTGAGAAATGCGGAATCGATTGCCTTGAAATATCTGCGGGCGGGATCGAGCTTGAAGGATATGATACGGGCTTTATAGGCGGATGTGCCGGTGTTTGTAACCGTACAGTCTACTTTTTCGGGGATGTTATGACCCATCCCGACGGAAAAAGTATCCGTGAGTTTTTGAAGGCTCACGGATATATATGTGTTTCCCTTGGCGAAGGTGTGCTTAAGGATCACGGCGGTATTAAGTTTTTAAAGTCCATTTCCCAAATAAACGGTGTGAAATAAGAGCTTACCCATCGGTAGTTGGATTACCGTCAGAAAAATATATTCAGAGAGAGACGATCACGCGGAAGCAGACATTAATAAGCTATATTGCTGCTCAGATCTCAGACATGAGGCATAACGCCTCTCCCGTGAGCTTTACGTCTCCTGATCCCGCAGGGATGAAGAAGCAGTCACCCGGTGCGGCGATTACGGTATGGTCACCGCAGGTGACAGATGCATTTTCTGCCGATATAAACAGCAGGGCGGAAAAGGATTTTTCGTCAACGCTTACTGTCGTCTCTCCGCTGATATAAATCTCCGATACCCTGAAATATTTGCAGTCGCATATGACCTTGCTGCTTTCCGGAGCGCATCTTCTGCCGTCCCTCCCGGAAAACTGCAGACCTCTTATACCGTCTGCGGAATACTTTCGTATTGAATGAAGAGCTTTGCTTACGTGAAGCTCTCTTTTTTTGCCTTCCTTATCGGTCCTATCGTAATCGTAGAGCCTGTAGGTCGTGTTTGAGTTTTGCTGTATTTCAGCAATGAATACTCCGCGGCATATGGCGTGGACCTGTCCGGACGGAATGAAGTATACGTCCCCCTTTTTGACAGTGATACGGGATAGTACCTGATTTGTGTTTCCTTGGGCTACAGAATTGCGAAATTCCTCTTCGGAGATGTCTTCCTTCAGACCGTAAACAATTTCGGCGTCCTTTTCGGCATCTATGATATACCACATTTCTGTCTTGCTGTCTTCCGTGGTGTCAAGGGTGTCTTCATCTCCGGGATGAACTTGAATTGAGAGGTCATCACAGGCATCGATAAACTTTATCAGCAGAGGAAACCTATCATTTGTTGCGTCAGTCCCTGATGACGATGGGAAGCGCTGAAGGTAATACGCAAGTGTCATATCGGTGTATTCACCGTTACCGATAACGGACATACCATCGGGTCTTACAGTAAGCTCCCATGACTCGGCAATCATTTCAAAAGGAGCTCTTTTATTATATTTTGTACGTAGTTTATTCCCACCCCATATTATTTCTTTGGGAATCGGGGTGAGCTTCAGTGGGTAAATGTTCATAGCTGACTCCATCTTTGCTGATGCGATAGTTTAGTTGTATAAGTGTTAGTTTTACCTTTGGACTTTACTTAAACGATTATTTTGCTCTTCAATAGTACGCTTTGTATATTCACCAAGGGTAAAGTATGCAGCATAGGCAATATTTATCGGCAGCTCACTTAATGTCACACTTACTCTGTTTGGGTGTGCTTCGTAAAGACTTACGGTATTTCTGAAATCTTCTGCGAAGAACGGCTCAGAAAACGGATACGTGCGGTCGAGAATGATCTTAACATCACCAAGTATTGATACCGTGTTTCCGAGGGATGAGGCTAATGCAGAAGCAGTTACGCTTTCAGATGTGATATTGTTAAAGCTTCGTATATCACGTATGTCCGACTCGGTCAGTTCACCGTTATCAGAAACGTATAATACACGTATCCTGTCGCCGTTATTTCGCAATAAAAGCAGATGAGAAGAACCGTAGGTGCGGCGTAAATATTCTGTTAAACATTTGTTTTCGGACAAAAATGCTAACTCTGCATTCTTAAAAAGCTTTATGCAGAGCTTTTTAAGATTTGAATGGGTGTCATAAATAACGTCTCCGGTGGATGTGATCATCGTTTTCGGAGGTATGACAAAAATTTGCTTTATAGCATGCTTGCAGTTTTTATAATATTCGTAGCATTGACGCAGAAATATCAGTGTGTTTTCATCTGAGAAACAGCGGGGGTCTGCAGTGAAGGTCATATTG
>CAYYRY010000057.1:8073-9535 GCA_964474245.1 uncultured Ruminococcus sp.
ATATATGTACACTGTATAACTTTTCATTGACATATCAATGATCATAAAACATAACTTAGGGTCTATTCGGTAAGTGTAGCTGCCTGAGCTTGCGTTTTCTTTTATGATATCAGCATCGACTAAGGCTTTGACTGCTTTAGTAACCGTTGCACGTGAAAGCTTTGACGTTTCCATGATGCTCTTGACTGACAGCCAACCTTTGCCACTCATTGAATATACAACGGAAAGAATACTGCTCATCTTGCATACGTAATAGTTAGAAGTGTTCATTTATTACTCGTTTCTGTAAATATCAGTAACAATTATACAATAAATTAATAATTCTGTCAATTAATAAAAGCCGTATAAGCTGTAATATCGTTAAATAACATATATAATCGGATAAAAACCTCGAAATATGTATTGACAAATCTATTAGACATATGTATAATAAAGAATAACAGAGTATTACCCAAGTAATCAAATACATGGAGTTATGTGATGAATATTGATAACGTAAACGGATTGATCGAAGAAATACAGAAGCGTGCGAAGCCTGTTGATTATTCCGTTAAGCTTCCCGATGCGGAATATGACGTAATGCGCGCAATTTGGGCGGGCACTCCCCCTGTGAATACTGCGTATCTTATGAAGGCAGTAGGCAGCGGAAAGGGATGGAAGGCGCCTACTCTTATTTCTTTCCTTGTTCGTCTTGAAGACAGAGGCTTTATTGCATCCTATAAGAACGGAAAAGAGAGATTTTATATTCCCCTTGCTGACCGTGACTCATACATACACGCAGTTACTGAGAATTTTATTGCTCAGTATCATGACGGCTCTTTCGTTGCCGCAATGAGCTCATTTTTCATGGACAGAAGCTTGAGTGAGGACGATATCGATGAACTTCTTGAGTGGCTCAAGAGCAGATATTGATTCTGTCAATGCTTTGCAGAGGCTTAAATTTGCTGAGCTTGTTGCAAAATGTGCCGTTAGCGGAAAAAGTGATTACGGTATCGGAACGTACATGGAAAAAAGTGTTCATTTCGTGTTGAAGAACTTTTTTGAGATGGATCCGATGTATCATGAGGTCGCATATAAGGGTTATGTGGCTGACGTGATGCGTGACGGGAAAATTACAGAAATACAGACCGCAACTTTTTCGGGGTTAAGCGGAAAGCTTGATGCTTTTCTCCCTGAGAAATGTGTGCGGCTTGTTTTTCCCATTTTTAAAAAGCGCAGAGTGATTTGGCTTGACCCTGTGACGGGCGAGGTTAATAATAAGCTTCGCTATGCCGCTGGAGAGAGCCCGTATTCGCTTTTGTGCGAGCTGTTATACATTGCAGATTATCTGAGAGACCCAAATCTCACAGTAACAGCGGTGGAGCTTGCTGTTGACGACTACAGATACCTGAACGGACGAGGAAAGGACAAGAAGAAAGGTGCTTCAAAGATCGATTGTGTGCCGACGGAGCTGATATCCGTG
>CAYYRY010000058.1:0-9493 GCA_964474245.1 uncultured Ruminococcus sp.
CTGCATCAAGATAAGTCATATCCATGCTCTCGGTGTACTTTGTGCCGAGCTTAAAGATGTTACCGATCTCGATACCCTTATTGATGGTGATATGGGGCTGTCCGCATACGGGGCATACTGCTCCCTCGTAGATCTTAGCTACGTCAACGAACTCTACGTCACTGAGGTCGCGCTCGATATTGAGACCGCAATAGTGGTAGTCCTCTTCGTTTGCACCGCATACGAGAGAGGAGATGCCCTTGAGGGATGCGTCAAATACGAGAGTTGCCTTTTCGGGGGCATTTACGGGGCCGATGAAGCCTGCTGTTATGCCGGAATCCTCTGTAACCACAGCGGGATGTATTTCACATTTGAGATGATTGCGGAGCTTCGTTTCGTTGACCTCAAGATCACCTCTTACGAAGGCGATAACGTAGCTGTCGTCAGCGTTTCTCTGATATACAACTGCCTTCATTGAAGACTTAACGTCTGCTTTGAGGAAAGTGCAAACGTCCTCGATGGTCTTGCAGTCGGGGGTATGTACTTTTTCGAGGGGGAGGGTCTCACCTTTTTCGTTCTTTACGAGAACGTCAGCCGCCTCCATATTTGCGCTGTAGCCGCAGGTAGGGCAGATGGCGATGGTATCCTCACCGATCTCGGAGAGAAGCATGAATTCGTGGGAAACCTTACCGCCCATCATACCGGAGTCGCTCTTTACGGCAACGACGTTCTTGGCTCCCGCACGGCGGAAGATGTTCTCATACGCCTTGAACTGTACCTCGTAATAGCTGTCGAGATCCTCTTCGGATGTGTGGAAGGAGTATGCGTCCTTCATGGTGAACTCACGCACACGGATAAGACCGCCGCGTGCGCGGGGCTCGTCACGGAACTTTGTCTGAATCTGATAGATCATAAAGGGGTAGTCGGCATAAGATGCCGCTGTATCGCGGGCGAGGTGAACTGCTGCCTCCTCGTGGGTCATACCGAGGACCATCTTGTTGCCGCTTCTGTCGCGCCATCTTGCAAGCTCGCTTCCGATGGAGTCGTATCTGCCGGACTCCTCCCAAAGGGATGCGGGCATAGCCACGGGGAACATTACTTCCTGACCGTCAGCCTTGTCCATCTCGTCGCGGATGATGGCCTCGATCTTCTTGGTGATGCGCTTGGTGGGCATATAGAGGGAATAGATTCCGTTTGCCATGTGCTTCATGTAACCGCCTCTGGTCATGAGAGCATGGCTTTCGATTATGCAGTCGGAGGGAGCGTTCTTGAAACGCTGTCCGAGAAGCTTTGATACCTTCATAAATATCTCCGTTCCGCCGATAATACGGCTGATTTTCAAAAAATACTATACATTATATTATACAACGCTCCGGGGGACAAGTCAATATTTTTTTGAGATTACACGGAAAAAACTGCTTTTCAGGGCAATGAAAACGGTTTATATGACTTGGAACTGCTTTACGAGATTATCCTTTTCACCCATTTGCCTCGCTTTACGAAGGCGGCGCCGAGCAGACATTTCAGCACGTTGAGTCCCTGGCAGACGGCGTAGATGGGCAGGATCGACAGGGGAGAGAAGGTGCAGAGAAGGAATGCGGCGGGGGCGAGGATGAGCCATGAGAATCCTGAGTCAAAGGCGATGGTGATGAGCACCTCACCTCCGGAGCGAAGGGTAAAATACGATGCGTGGGCAAAGGCGTCTAAGGGGATGGCGAGGGCACATATCTGCATCATTCTCGTGGCGAGAAGCTTCGCACTGTCACCAATGTATATAGCCTCGGTATGAACTCGGCGCAGACGGCGAAGCAGACAGACACGATGATGCTCACGAAAACCGAGAAGGCGATGAGCTTTACCGCGGTCTCCTTTGCCTCTTTCTCCTCTCCCTTTCCGAGAAGCTGACCGAGGATTATGCCGATGGAGGCACCGACCGCCATGAAAGCCACGGAAAACACGTTGAAGAAGGTCTGTACGATATTGTTAGCAGCTACCACGTCAAGTCCTTTGGTGGAGTAGCATCCGCTGATAAACGCAAGTCCTGCCGCCCACATGGTCTCGTTTCCCATGAGGGGGATACCCTTGACGATGATCCTTTTCACAAGGTCTGTGGGAATCTTCATACTGCGGTAAGCGCCGACGATGAAGATATTACGGCTTCGGCATACCCACGTCCATACGACGATGACGGCAAGCTCAACGAATCGGGATATGACCGTGGCAATGGCGGCACCCGCTGTGCCGAGCTTCGGTGCGCCGAAGTTTCCGAAGATAAGTACGTAATTTAACGTGATGTTTACAAGGACGGCGGCGATACCGGATATCATGGGCGGTACGGTCTGCCCGGTTTCTCTGATGGTGCTTGCGTAGCACTGTGTCAGGGCGGCTGGGATCAGACCTATGAGCATTATTCTGAGATATCCGATGCCGTACGTTAAGGAAAGGGCGGCTGTATCTGCACTGCCCTCGCCCTTCAGATACAGGGAGATAAGGGGAGAGCCGAAAAAAAGAAATACCGCTATGGCGCATACGGATATTACGAGAGTTGATATCAGCTTGAATCGGAAGGTGTCGCGGAGGCCCTTATGGTCGCGGTTTCCGAAGAACTGCGCGCCGAAGATGCCTGCGCCCGATACTGCGCCGAATATACACAGATTATATACGAAGATAAGCTGATTTGAAACGGAAACGGCGGTCATCTCAGCCTGACCTACCTGACCCACCATCAGGTTATCGAGCATATTTACGAAGTTTGTGATACCGTTCTGCACCATGATGGGTAGCATTAAAAGAATGATTCTTTTGTAAAACGCAGAGTCACCCACGAGCTTTTTTAACATAAGTCCCTCCGTGAGGAAATATTTTCAGAAGCTATGCTATCATAGAAAGGCGGTTTTGTCAAAAGGGGGTGAAAAAAAGGGGGTGTCGCATCTGAATGCGACACCCAAGGGCTTAGTCGAATTTATACGAGAGCATCTGCAGGAGCGTTCTCGGGGAGCCAGCCTGTGAAGCCTAGCTCGGGCATAGCGGCGATGGTAGCCATATCCTCTGCTGAAAGCTCGAAGTCGAAGATCTGTGTGTTCTCAAGGATTCTGGAGGGAGTTACGGACTTGGTGAGTACGTTGAGTCCGGACTGAAGTACGAATCTGAGGCAGATCTGTGCAACCGTCTTACCGTACTTGGAAGCGATTTCGGCAAGTGTTGCGTCGGAGAGGACCGCACCGCAGCCGAGGGGACTGAACGCCTGAACGAGCATTCCGTTATCCTGAGAATACTTAACGGTATCCATCTGAGTGTAACCGGGGTGGAACTCGATCTGGTTTACCATGGGCTTTATCTCGCACATTTCAGCGAGAGCGTCGTAGTGCTTCTTCTGGAAGTTGGATACGCCGATAGCACGGATCTTGCCGCACTTATATGCGTCCTCGAATGCCTTCCATGTGCCTGCATTGATCTCCTTCCATTCGGGGGAAACCTTCTCTACGCAGGGCCAGTGGATGAGGTAGAGGTCAAGGTAGTCAAGACCGAGATTCTGAAGAGAAATGTCGATAGCCTCGGTAGCCTTTTCGTAGCCGCGCATGGTTACCCAGTGCTTGGTTGTTACGAAGATCTCATCTCTTGCAACACCGGAAGCCTTGATACCCTCGCCTACTGCAGTCTCGTTGCCGTATGCAAAAGCAGTGTCAACGTGGCGGTATCCAACCTTGAGAGCTTCCATAACAGCATTTTTGGTAACGTCACCGTTGGGAGCGAGGTATGTTCCGTAGCCTACGCAGGGAACCTTAACGCCATTGGAAAGAACGAAAGAATCAGTTAATTTGTTCATTGGTATATTCTCCTTATAAATGGATTATTTCCTCTTTATATTATATCACAAAGCTGTTGCTTTTTGAAGTATTAAGTGCGATAATTTTCACAAATTCTGTGAATCAGCTTCATAAATGCCGCTGATACGGTGAGTCTGCGTATTGTTCCTCTGTCCTTCATGGAACCGAAGTGCTCAGTTGACGTGACCGTGCCGAATTTGTCAGATATACCGAAGCATACCGTACCTACGGGCTTTTCGGGTGTTCCTCCGCCGGGGCCTGCAATACCCGTGACGGATACGGCAATAGATGCACCTGTCAGGCGGCGTGAGCCTTCAGCCATGGCTGCGGCGCATTCCTCTGATACGGCACCGTGATTTCTGATGATCTCATCAGGTACTCCGAGTACGTTTGTTTTTACCTCGTTTGAGTATGAGATAATACCACCCTCAAGTATATCAGAGCACCCCGGAATATCTCCGATGCGTGCGGCGATCATTCCCGCGGTACAGCTTTCGGCGGTGGATACGCTGAGGGAATACTTACGGAGCAGGTCGATGAGGCGTCTGACGAGTACCTCGGAGGATTCTTCATCGGAGGTGCTTTCGGCAAATACGTATTTCCCAATCTCCGTGGCACGTATTCTGTCAGCCATACTGCGGCATACGTTTTCGCATTCCTCTCGGCAATCAGCCCTTGCGGTGATCCTTACTCTGACCTCTGCTTCGCAGGCATAAGGTGCTACCGTGGGGTTGACGGACTCGTTCATGATATCTCTGAGTACTGTCTCTGCAGCGGATTCTCCTATGCCGTACAGGTGAAGGTTCAGGCTGAAGAGCGTGTAGGGCGAGAGAGCTTTGAGACGGGGCATGACGGACTCGTTGAACATTGGTTCAAGCTCCTTCGGAGGGCCGGGGAGCATGATGACGGTGCGCTTGCCATCAATACCTGCAACACTTCCCGTAAGAAAAACTCCGGGGGCTGTGCCGTGGTGATTCTCAAGTGCAACCGCACCGTGGGGGAGCATTGCCTGAGATAGATTATTCTCCGTCATTGTGCGTCCCATGTCATCGAAGTAGGCCTTAATGGCTGTAACTGAAGCCTCGTCCCTTTCAAGGGGAAGGTCAAATACCTTGGACACGATATTTTTGGTAATATCGTCACAGGTGGGACCGAGACCTCCCGTCATGATCAGAATATCTGCACGGGAGAGGGAGTCGCGTATGACTGTTTCAAGACGGTCGGGATTGTCACCCACCACCGTCTGATGATAAAGCGGAATACCTACCTCCGCGAGCTTTTTTGATAGAAAGGCCGCGTCGGTGTTCACGATGTCACCCAGGAGAAGCTCGGTTCCTACGGATATTATTTCGGCTGTTTTCATGATTTGCCTTTCGTGATAACTAAGTCTGTGGTTTATATCAGGTCAACTATCCTGTGAAGACAAGTGGTGATATATACCGTGCTTATCAATAGCCCATTCTCTTGAGCCAATTCTGAGTCAGACGGGGCCACTGGCATGTACCGGGGACGTCTTTGGCAAGGGAGAGACCGTGAGCACCCTCGGGGAATGCGTGTACCTCGAAGGGGATCTTCTTTGCGGAAAGGGCAGCAGCCATATTAAGTACGTTTTCGATGGGAACGATGGGGTCGGCGCTGGTGTGCCACATGAGCACGGGAGGAGTGTCGTCTCTTACCATCTTATAGGGGGAGTACAAAAGCTCCAGCTCTTCCTCGTTTTCAAGACCCTCAATGAAGACTCTGCGGGAGATATCGTCGCCGTAGTCTAGATTCATGGTGAGCACCGCGTAGCAGAGGATAGCCGCGTCGGGTCTGCAGGAAACACGGTCGATCTCGTCGCTGTCCTCGCGACCGTAGTCAAATACGGTTGCGGAGATGCCTGAAAGGTGACCGCCTGCGGAGAAGCCCATGGTGGCGATCTTGTTGGGATCGATATTATACTCTTCTGCGTGATAACGTACCCATCTTACTGCGCGCTGGATGTCAGCGACAATGGCATGGCAGTTGTAAGGCTCGTAGCGATAGTGGAGGACGAATGCGGATATACCTACCTCGTTGAGCATTTCGGCAACGGGGCCGCCTTCACGGGGTTCTGTATGGGTATAACCGCCGCCGGGAGCGATGATCACGCAACCTGTTTGTTTAACATTGCCGTTTTCGTCACGGGTCTCCGGTACGATGTAGGGGGTCATCTCGGTTTCGGGCTGACCGTATTCGGGGTTATAGAAAGGAGTATTTTTCTCCCAAAGCTTTACGTTTTCCATGTTGTTATTCTCCGTTTGTTAAATTGATATATTTATTATATGGGTTCAGGATCAATATCCCATTCTCTTAAGCCAGCTTGCGGCCAGATGAGGCCATTGATTGGTTCCGGGGAGATCTTTGTAGAGCCCGCCGCCGTGACCGCCCTCAGGGAATACGTGGAATTCAAAGGGGATTTTCTTTGCGGAAAGTGCCGCTGCAAGATTTATAGAGTTTTCGACAGGAACTCCGCCGTCGTCTGCGTTGTGGTAAATGAACATGGGAGGCGTGTTTTCCGTTACGGCTTTTTCTCCCGAAAGCCTTATTTCAAGCTCGCTTCTGTGGGGATCGGCGATGTCGGCGAGAAGACTGTTCTTGGTTCCCTTGTGTGTGTACTTATCGTCAAGGGTGACAACAGGGTAGCAGAGCACAGCCGCGTCGGGTCTGCAGGATACGCTGTCGATCTCGTCTCCCGCCATGGTGCCGAAGTCGTAGTGGGTTGCACCCATGCAGGCAAGATGACCACCTGCTGAGAAGCCGAGGATGGCTATCTTCTTAGGATCGAGATTATACTCGTCAGCATGGTAGCGTACCCATCTGACCGCACGGTTTACGTCTGCACGGATCGCAAAATAATTGTAGGGTGCAAAACGATAAGCAAGATTGAACGAGCTGATGCCGTATTCATTAAAGAATTCGGCAACGGGGTCGCCCTCGTGGTCTGCTCGGCATCCATATCCACCGCCTGCACAAACGATAACGCATCCCGTCTTCCTGACTTTGCCGTTTTCGTCTTTTTCTGCGGGTACGATATGGGGAGTGAGATAAGGTTCGGGCTGACCGTAGGATTCTTCGTAATAGGGAGTATCGTCCCAAAGATCAATTCTTTCCATAAATGTCTCCGTTTTTATTTAGGTTTGTTTAAAATCCGAGCCTTTTCAGCCAGTTCATGCAGAGGCCTACCCATTGACCTGCACCGGGGAACGTCTCGTCTACACCGATGCTGTGGGGACCTTTGTCGAATATGTGAAGCTCGAAGGGGACGTGATGCTTGCTGAGGGCAGCTGCCATTGATACGGAATTCTCCACGTCAGCGCAGTTATCCTCTGCCGTGTGCCAGATGAACATTGGCGGAGTGGACTTGTCGGCGGCGAGGTCGGGGGAATATTTTTCTACAAGAGCCGGATATTTTGCGTCAGGCTCTCTTCCGATCAGTACATAACGGGTGTGGTCATGGGCAAAGTCTCCGTGGAGGTTTATTACGGGGTAACAGGGGATCGCCGCATCCGGTCTTGATGACACGGCGTCGATCTCGTCTCCGTCGGACCTTCCGAGATCATAACAGGTGGCGCCCATTGCCGCAAGATGACCACCTGCTGAAAAGCCGAGGAGAGCGATCTTATCAGGCCTTACGTTATATTCATCCGCATGGTAGCGGACCCATTTGACAGCACGGTTTACGTCAGCGCAGATGGCACGGTGATCGTAGGGGTACACTCTGTAATCAAGTAAGAAACAAGGAATACCGCGGGAACTGAAATATTCAGCCGCGCCAACACCCTCGTGTTCTGCCTTCATAACGTATGAGCCACCGGGACATATTATCAGGCAACCGGGTCTGTCCTGTGTACAGCTGTCAGGTGTTGCCTTTGCCGGATACGGAGTGATGCCCGGTACGTCTCCGCCGATATTATCGTCATAATAGGGAACATTCCGTTCCCATAGAGGAAGCTTTTTCATTATCAGTACCCCAGTCTCTTCAGCCAATCTGCCGCAAGGGGAGGCCACTGGTCTGCCCCTGGCGTAGTTGTGGCAAGTCCGAGACCGTGATCACCTTTGTCGAATATGTGAAGCTCAAAGGGGATCTTTTTAGCGGAGAGGGAAGCCGCCATGGTAATGGGGTTTTCTACCTTTACACATCCGTCTGCTGCCGTGTGCCACATAAACACGGGAGGTGTGTCTTCGGTGACGGCAAGCTCCCCTGATAGTCTTGTTGCGAGAGACTCCTTGATGCTCTCATCAAGTCTGCCGATGAGAACGTGCTTTGAATAGTCGTGGGTCAGCTCATCTGTCATGCTGATGACGGCATAGCAGAGAAGTGCTGCGTCGGGTCTTGATGATACGCGGTCTATCTCGTCGCCTGAGTCAAGACCGCTGTCATAATTGGTAGCACCGATGGTAGCAAGACTGCCGCCTGCGGAAAAGCCGAGGAGGGCGATCTTGTCGGGGTCGATATTATATTCCTCTGCATGGTAGCGCACCCATCTTACAGCACGGTTCACGTCAGCACGGATAGCGTAGTAGTCGTAAGGCTCAACGCGGTAGTTGAGTGTAAAGCCGCTGATACCGTATTTGTTGAAGAATTCGCAGAGGGGGTCTCCCTCGTAATCTGCACGAACAACGTATGAGCCGCCGGGGCATACGATGACACAGCCGGTTTTTTTGACGTTTCCGCTTTCGTCACGGGTTTCGGGCACGATGAAGGGTGTGAGGCTGGGTACGTCTTCTGTGTTATATTCGTTAATGAATGAGGGATCGTAATACGGAATGTCCTTTTCCCAAAGTTTGATTCTTTCCATGATTTTCTCCTTCTGGTGGTGAATTATTTATTATACGGTCGAATATCTTTGTTTTTCAGGAGATCCGGAAAACAAAAAAACGATAATTTGCACAGTACCGCAGACTCCATGCGTAACACGGAGCCTGCGGTACTCTTTAGTTAATTTCAGAAGTCTACCTTCTCGCCGCATTCAACGGACTCGAATGCCTTCATGATGACCTTAAGAACGACTCTCATCTGGTCGTGAGTTACGAACTGGGTCTCCTCGCCGTCAACAGCGCGGAGAAAGTTTCTGTAGTAGTTGTGTACGTCAGACTTCGGACGCTCAAGCTCGTACTCGTCGAGAGTGATGCTGTCGCGGGGAGCCATGGTCTTGGTGAGACCTGCGGCTGTCTGGACGGGAACAACGTCAGACTCATGCCATGCCTTGCACTTTGCAACGCGGCAGTTCTCTCTCCAATCGGAGATGAAAGCGGAGCCGTTCTTAGCTCTCATATAGAAACGGGGCATAGCGATGAAGTTGTATGTACCAACCTCGATAAATGCTTCCTTGCCGTTTTCATAGTTGATCCAGAGCTTGAAGCCGTCGTCAACCTCGTCGTTGGTGATGTGTTCAAACGTACAGCGAACACTCTTGATGCCGTCAAATCCGAGAACCATGAGTGCCTGGTCGATGAGGTGTACACCCCAGTCGTAGAGCATACCGCCGCCGTATTTCTTGATACCTCTCCAGTCAGAGGGGATGCCGCGGCTGCCGTGGATACGGGACTCGATATTGATGATGTCACCGATCTCGCCTGTTTCGCTTAAGTGCTTCATTGCGAGATAGTCAACGTCCCAGCGTCTGTTCTGATGAACGGAGAATACCTTGCCGTTTCTTTCTGCA
>CAYYRY010000059.1:0-9463 GCA_964474245.1 uncultured Ruminococcus sp.
CGACTCCGTACATGGAGCCGTGGTCGGTTATGGCAACGGCACTTTGCCCTGCTTCTGCTGCTGCCTTAGGTATATCGGTAATACGGCAGGCTCCGTCAAGCAAGCTGTACTCACTGTGCAGGTGAAGATGTACAAAACCGTCGGACATAGTGCTGTCACCTCTCTTTTTTTAAAATCAGTCTTGATTTCTCTTTCCGCTTTTCAGCTCTTCAGCATGAGCAAGAAGCTTTTCAAGCCTGTGCTTCATGCCTGACTTACTTATGGGCGGCTGACATTTCAATGCAAGCTCATTTAAGGAAGCCTGAATGTATGTAACGCGAAGCTCGGCAGCTTCTCTAAGCTCTGAGGGTAATGCGGTAAGCCCACCTTTTGAACGTATATACTCGATAGCTTCAACGTATTTTTGGGATGCGCTTAAGGATTTCTCGATGTTTGCAGTGTCGCAGTTTACAAGTCGGTTGGCATTATTGCGGACTTCTTTTACGATCTTGCTATTCATCATATCAAACGCTGATTTGGTAGCGCCTAAAAATGCAAGAAGGTCGCCAATCGTGTCGTTATCCTTGAAATAAGCCGTATACATACCCTTTCGTGTGGCAGAACGGGCAGAAAAGCCCGCTTCCTCCAAAGCATTTACTACGGTATCACGATCTTCCTCTGATGTGAAGGAAAAGTCGAGATGGTAGCTCTTTTGAGGATCTGTAACCGAGCCTCGGATGATAAATACTGCTTTGATGAACTCCCTGAGGCATACATCACACCTTAGTTTGTCGAAAACCTGCGCTAAAGATGAGCCGTCATGCTCCACCTTTGCTGCTTCAGTTGTGTCAGTGAAAGTTCGCTTACAGCATTTTTTCTTTGCATCAAGCTTCAAAAGGGATTCTTTTGTTTCTTGACTGAATGATATATTTGACATATTATTTTACGTAAATTACTTCAGTTTCGATTTCGATTCCGTAGTTTTGGCGGATAGTATTTCTGATATGCTCAATAAGGCTGAGAACGTCTTTACAGGTAGCGTTACCCTTGTTAATTACAAAGCCTGCGTGTTTTTCGGATACCTGTGCACCACCGACAGTATAACCTTTGAGGCCTGATTCATCGATCATCTGACCGGTATATCTTCCGGGATAGCGCTTAAAGGTACTTCCGGCGCTGGGGAATTCAAGAGGCTGCTTTGTGATTCTTCTTGTCATATAGTCTTCCATCGCGGCGGCAATGTCATCAAGACATCCTTCTTTTAGAGACAGTTCTGTATTCAAGATTATACCGCCGTTTTCTTTAAATACACTGTGCCTGTATCCGAATTTATGTTCGTCACCGATAACTTCCCGTATCTCTAAAGTCTCAGGATCGAGATATGTGGTTTTGACAACAACGTCGCACATTTCACCACCGTATGCACCGGCATTCATAAATACTGCACCGCCTACAGAACCGGGAATACCGAACAGGCATTCCAGTCCCGTCAGGGAATTTTCCTTAGCTCTGACTGCACAGGCTGACAGCATGGCACCGCATTCTGCGACGATTTTATTATCTCTTACAGTAATAGAATTCAGCGATGACGTGGAAATGACCACGCCGTCATAACCCTCATCATCAAACAGCAGATTGCTTCCATTACCCATAATAAAGCATTTGACGTCAGTTTTCTTTGCTTCGCTTAGGAGGAATAACAATGCATCTGTATTTTTAGGAACACAGAAAAGTTTAGCGCATCCGCCGATCCTGAAGGTGGTATGACGGGACATTGGTTCCATCTCTCTAAGGATCATGTCATCTGAAAAATCAGAGGATTCAATGATATTTTTTAGCTTAATAATATTCTGATCCATTATATAGCCTTTCAAAATCATTATTTTAGCAGAATGGATTTATCTGCTAACGAATTTGTGAATTAATGTTAGTTACAGAAATTTCTTTGCAAGCATCTCTCGTGCGGCAGCCTTTTGTTTATCGGTTACGTCAATACCGCCGATAATACGTGATATCTCATCAACACGTTCATCAGTATCAAGAAGCTTGACCGTGCTTTCAGCTCTGCCGTTCACCTCTTTTTTACTGATGAGGTAGTGATAATCAGCAAGTGCAGCAATCTGAGGAGAATGAGTAATGGCAATAACCTGAGCGTTTTCGGATATTTTTTTTAGTAATAGTCCGATTCTCTCAGAAGTACTGCCGGAAACTCCCGCATCGATCTCATCAAAAATAACGGTTTCTGCACCGCTTTTCTTATTAATAGATGCACGTAAAGCGAGCATTACACGTGAAAGCTCTCCGCCTGATGCGACCTTTGATATGGTCATCGGTTCTTCACCGGGGTTGACGGATATTTTTATATCAATTATGTCAGCTCCCGTAGAGGTAAATCTGTATTCACCGTTTTCCGTGTCCGGTAATACTTCGATTATGAACTTGACCTTGGGCATATCGAGGTATCTGAGAGTGGAGGTCACTTCAGATGAAAGCACCCTTGCGGCAGAGAGTCTCGCTTCACGAAGCTTATCTGCAGCCTCAGCAGCTTCTTTAGTGAGCTTTTCGATTCGGCGTTCAAGAGATGTTATAGTCACATCAGAGTCACTGAATTTCTTAAGCTTTAAAGCCGCATCGGATCTGAAAGACTTTATTTCTTCAATGGAAGATCCGTACTTTCTCTTCAGCTTATCAATGAGATTGAGTCTTGACTCAATTTGGTTAAGCTTTTCAGTGGGGTCACCTTCTACACCTGTACTAGGGGCATCATTCACGGTTTCGGCAATATCGATTATATCATATCTGTATTCATCGAGGCGCCGTATCATGTCAGTTGCGCCGTCAACTACGTCGGATATCTGAGACAATGCCTGTGTGGCACGTTCAAGCAGGTAAGCTGCTGAATATCCGTTACTGTTTTGGGACAATGCCTTATAGATTATCTTTCTGCTTTTCTCTGTACGTTCAATTGATTTTATCTTAGTTCTGAGCTTCTGTAGCTTCTCTTCTTCATCATTTACAGTGAGGCGTGCCGAATCTATTTCTTTGATCTGATATGTCAGAATATCGATCATCATGCTTTTTTCTTTCAGCTCTTCTCTTAAAGTACGAAGTTCAGCTCTTGCAGAAGACAGCTTATTATAAGCATTCTCATAAGATACTAAAAGATCTGAATCATCTGAAAAAGAATCAATGAGCGACACGTACTCATTTCTATCTGTTAAAAAATTCTTTTCATCCTGTGTATTGATGCCAAGGAGATGACAACCGAGCTCTCTCAGCTGAGCGAGAGTTATCCCCCTGCCACCGACCTTGACAGATGTTCTGCCATCAGACGTAATACTGCGGATAACCATAAGCTCATTGTTATCGTCAGGCTCAACCGAAACTTCAGCCAGCTTATTAGCCAAGGTATTGTCACACTCAAAAATTGCGGATACGGTTGACTTGCTTTCTCCGCTTCTGACAATATTTCTTGATGATTTTGAACCGGCAATGATCTGAAGACAATCGATCATAACTGATTTTCCCGAGCCTGTCTCTCCTGTTATGACAGAAAAACCCTTTTCAAAATCAACGTTGACCTGTTTTGCTACAGCGGCATTTGTTATACTGAGATTTTTTAACATACCGACTACTCCTTATAAGAATGCGCGGTCAAAAGTTCGTCAGATCCTTAAACTTTACCGCAAGTCTTTCAGCAGCTTCAATGCTTCTTGTTACCATAATTATGCAGTCATCACCTGCAACACAGCCGAGAATATCACTCTCATGGAATGAGTCTATTCTTGCAGCAACGGCATTTGCCATTCCCGGATATGTCTTGATGACGATATTGTTAAGCGAATGATCTACGCTTTTGATTGAACCGTCAATAGCTTTACTGTATATATGCTTACTTTCACCGTGACTACCACCGGGAACTACGTATTTATAAGTTCCGTTTTCAGACATTACCTTCAGGAGCTTAAGCTCTCTGATGTCTCTTGAAACAGTAGCCTGAGTGACGTCATATCCTGCAAGGCGAAGCTTGTCGATAAGCTCTTCCTGTGTTTCGATGTTGTAGTTAGCAATAATCTCAAGAATTTTGTTGTGTCTTTTAATTTTCATGATAATCTCCATTAAGCCTTTGGGCGGATAAATAGAATATTAAAATATTAAAACAAGCTTTTTCCCGCATATGCGGAAAAATTCCTGCTTTGCAATAGTTTCAGTGGTTGTTTTAGATAAAAACATCTGTTTTTAGTATTAGGCGACAAATAATTTATACCACTACATTTTCAGACATCCTGTAGCTTTGAACTCAAAACGCTTAGGAAGCTGTTGTTTTTCAGGCGTATCAATTTAGTAATCGCTTCTGAACGGGTTATGGAAATCGTGTCTTCCCTCTCCAGCTTCTGAGCAAGTCTTCCGTCAACGGTTACATACACTGAGTTTTCGCGGGTCTGTATATCATAAAGCTTAACTACAGAATCTCCCGGAAGAATTACAGGTCTGTTGCTGAATGAGTGTGGACAGATAGGAGTCAGACATACAGCATTGAGTCCGGGGGCAAGCATGGGCCCGCCTGCTGACATTGAGTATGCCGTAGAACCGGTTGGTGTTGCAATTACCATACCATCCGCACGGCATTTCTCGATCAGAACCCCGTCACATGATACTTTAAAATTCAGAATTCGTGCTACAGGTCCGTTTGAGATAACAATATCGTTGAGAGCCGGAGGAAGAGTATGAATACTTCCGTTTCCGTGGATGATTGAAGCAGTTATCATCATACGGCTTTCTACAACGTAATCGCCCTTCAATACCCTTTCAACCAGTCCGACATCAGCAGCCTCAAGCTCTGCCATATATCCGAGTGTTCCAAAATTGATTCCGAGTATAGGTATATCAAGCTCGCAAAGCTGTATGGCGGTTCTGAGGATAGAACCGTCGCCGCCAAGGACTACAGCTATGTCAATTTGATCCATAATTCCATCGTCAATAACAGAAAAGTTCATACCAGGAGCCACAGCTTCAAGATACGGAACGGCATCACAGTAAACGTACGGATCGGTGCCGTTGAGGGTAAAGATCAATGAAAGCTTTTCGAGAAAGCTCTTAGGAATATTCTTTTCATAATTAATAATGAGAAGAAGCTTACTTACCTTTTTCATCTTTATGACCATACCTTTCCCTAATTTGTGATGTTTTCCACAGGCTTTAGGCTGAAAAAATGCCGACCGACTTTTGTCGGCAAGATCCCAATTGGGTCTGAAAAAACGGATGTGTATTTTCGGCACACTTAATTTTCAGACTTTCTCTCTTTATTTACTATACCCAAAATATAAGCATCAGTTATATTTCCGAGTTTCAGATCATCAGATTTTTTAGCTAAGAACAGAAATTCGGTATTTCCGTCTCCACCGGATATAGGAGATCGAATAAGGGACACAATTTCAAAGCCTACAGACTCAGCTTCTGATATCACACGTTTAATGGCGTGAAAATGCTGTTTTTTATCTTTAACGATACCGTTTTTGTTAAGTGCTGATTTACCACATTCGAACTGCGGTTTTATAAGTCCGATATATGACCCGTTCATTTGAGTAACAGCATATATGGGACCAAGGACAAGGGTCTGGGAAATAAACGAAAGGTCTGCAACGACAAGAGAACATAGCTCTCCGAATGTATCTTCATTCAAATCTCTTGCATTGAATTTTTCCATTGAACAAACCCGTGGATCGTTTTTCAAAGACTCTGCAAGCTGATCTGAGCCTGAATCCACAGCATATACTCTGAGCGCACCTTCTTTAAGCAGACAGTCGGTAAACCCACCGGTTGAAGCACCGATATCTGCACACACAAGCCCTGATGGGTCAACATTAAAAGCTTCAAGTGCTCCCTTGAGCTTTAAACCTCCCCTGCTGACGTAAGGGATGGTGTTTGTATTGATCTCGAGCAGATGATTCTGAGATGCATCAAGAGTAAACGAAGGTTTTGTTTGCACTTTACCGTCTATACAGACACTGCCGGCTTCAATAAGCATTTTAGCTCTGCTTCGTGAAATCTCCGGTGTCTTTTCGGTTATGTATGCATCAAGACGAATTTTATTCATGGGGGGTTATTTCTTTCTTGAAAGCAGCCATACAGCAAGCTGTGCTGGCAGCTCATTATCGGGACATTCTGCGACAGCAGCCATGGCTTTTCGGGTAAGATTGTATTCAAGCTCACCTGCTTCTTCAAGGGTCATGAACGTAAGCACAGTCTTTTTGTCGTTCTTTGCATCGCTTCCGACAGGCTTTCCGAGTGTAGTGCTGTCACCAGTCACGTCGAGAATGTCATCGTGGATCTGGAAAGCAACGCCGAGACAATCAGCATATTCGGAAATATTATTTACTGTTGTTTCATCAGGAGAATCGTCTGCGGCATAAAGTCCGAGAAGACAAGCGGCTTTTATCAGCGCACCTGTTTTTAGCAAATGAAGCTTAGTAAGCATACCAAAGGTCTCGGCATTTTCAGCAAGGTCGATCTCCTGACCGCCGCACATTCCCGAATGTCCTGCAAGGCTCGCAAGCGTCTTTACCGCAATAGCTCTTGCTTTACATGAAACCTTTTCATTTGCGGCACAAACCTCAAAAGCCATGGTAAGCAAAGCATCACCTGCAAGAAGTGCAGTAGCCTCACCGAACTTCTTATGGCAGGACGGCTTTCCACGACGCATATCGTCGTTATCCATGCTGGGAAGATCATCATGAATAAGTGAATAAGCATGGATCATTTCAAGCGCACAGGCAAATGGCATAGCAGCTTCGGCATCTGCGCCATACATTTCTGCAAAGCTGAGAGTCAGAAAGGCTCTGATCCTCTTGCCTCCGCCGAGAAGTGAATATTTCATCGCATCGGTAAGGTTTCCGATGGGTTCAATACCGCTAAAGCATGCTTCAAGAGCTGTCTCTACCTTATTGGCTACGGACGTAAGTTTTTCAGATATATCTACAAACATATCAAAATACCTTTCGCAATAATAAATATATCAGTTCATGGATTCTTCTGTAGCAGAGCCGTCACTCATAAGCTTAAGCTTAACAACCTTTTGCTCAGCATTGTCAAGCTTTCCGTTACAGAGACGGACAAGAGCAATACCCTCTTCAAAAAGAGCCAGAGAATCGTCGAGGGGAACGTTTCCCGATTCAAGAAGGCGCACGGTTTCCTCAAGTCTTGCAAGTGCGGCTTCAAAGGATAAATTTTCAATCTGTTCTTTTGTCATATAATATAATTTTGCACACAGTGCAGGAAAGCAAAGTCTGATTTAGGGAGATTCCCGCTTTGCATCCCTATAATTTTATTCTTCAATGCTGTCAACGGTTGCATGGGCTGACCCATCGGACGTTCTGAAGCTAATTTTCATACCCGGAGTCAATTGCTTAACCGATTTTATAAGATTTTTTTCTTCATCGTAAACGGCACTGTATCCTCTTGATATTACGGACAAAGGATTGAGAGCCTCAAGCTTTCCTGAAACCTTACCGAGCAATATCTTTGCATTATTAAGCTTCAGGTTTTGTGCTGATGAGATCTTTTCAGACGCGAGGACCAGAGCCATCCGTCTGTCGTCTATGATCGTTGCGGGATTACGGAGTATTCTTGACGAGGAAAGATAGGTCAGCTTCTCTCTGTAACGCGAAAGCATTTTCTGAATTGAAGATGCTTCATGCTTTATAACATTGTTGAATTTCATTTTCAACTCGTTAGTATCAGGAACGGCAAGCTCTGCCGCAGCTGACGGGGTTGGTGCTCTGACGTCAGATACGAAGTCACATATCGTAAAATCAGTTTCGTGACCTACTGCAGAAATAACCGGAATTTCAGAGGCAGCTACCGCATATGCCACTCGCTCGTCATTGAAAGCCCAAAGGTCTTCAATGGAACCTCCGCCGCGACCGATGATTATTACGTCAGCGTTACGCGATTCATTAAAATATCTGAGACCTGCCACCAAAGTAGGAGGTGCGTCGGGACCTTGAACAAGTGAGGGATACAGAATTATCTTGGCATATGGAAACCGTCTGCCGCAAACGTTGATCATATCTCTGATAGCCGCACCGGTCGGAGACGTGATAATACCTATCCTTGACGGAATCTTGGGGATTTTTTTCTTTCTTGACGGATCAAACAATCCTTGAGCTTCAAGCTTGCGCTTTAACTGCTCATAAGCAATGTATAATGCACCGATACCGTCAGGCTCCATGGTATCGATATAGATCTGATATTGACCGTCTCTCACAAATGACGTGATTCTGCCGTGAGCAAGTACTTTCATACCGTTCTCAGGCATAAATGTCAGTTTTGATGAGGCTGAACGGAACATTACTGCTCTGACAAGGCTTTCTTCATCCTTCAGTGAAAAGTAGAGGTGACCTGTGGAGTGAAATTTAAAGTTTGATATCTCACCCTTTATCCAGATGTCACCGAGGAGTCTGTCCTTATCAAAAATACCTTTAATATAACTGTTGAGCTCGGTAATCGTCAGTGCGTTGTGTACGCTTTCGTGAGGCATTACATAACCCTCGCTTTATTTCTGTAGCTTACGGATGTGATAATTGCAACACCTGCGGCATTATCCGTAGAAAACTGCGGCTCTGAAAAGATTCCGAGGTGAGATAATCTCTTTTTGATATATGAAGAACTCATGACGCCGCCTGCAAAAACCACAGGTAATTTACCGTAAACTTCAAATGTATTTTTCAGCAGTTTTTCAACTGTCTTTGCAATAAACTCAAGAACATATGCCGAGACTTCGCTCTTTCCGCAACCTTTTTCGATCAAAGCAGAAGCTTTATTTTCAAGTCCGGAAAGGTTACATTCAAGTCCCTTAACGGAAACGGAAATACCTTTTATCTTTTCGCCGTACGCCATAGCAGACGCATCAAGCGCAGGACCGCATGGAAAGCTGAAGCCGAGTCTTAGACCTGTTCTGTCAATAATCTGTCCTGCATTGGCATCTGTAGAGCCGCCTATTCTTTCAACGTTTATAAGCTTTTCGCTGTCCGGCTTTACATATAGAAGATCGGTTGTACCGCCTGAAATATGAAGAGCTATGTGATCAGCGGACAGAAGCTTTGAGAGCACTATTCCGGATGACGAAGCAGCAGAGGAAGCTGCGGCGACAATGTGTCCTGCCTGATGGGAGGTAACAAACAGAGGAATATCCATTACTGCTGAGATCATCTCGGCTATTGAATTTCCCACAAGGAAGCATGGCATATAGGAGCCTTCAGCGCTCCTCGGAGTAAGAGAAACACCGACCGCTGCGAATTCAGCTTGATATGGCAGCGATTTCAGAAATTCTCTCAATTTTGTTGCAATTTCGGGGATATTTTTGATATGTGCAAAAACAGCCTCACTTTGACGCAGTCCCCTTTCACCGGTCTTAACAGGGAGGAGATACTTCAAATTAGTGAGGATATTTTCGTTTTCATCGCAAACAGCAACCGATGTTGTA
>CAYYRY010000060.1:0-9395 GCA_964474245.1 uncultured Ruminococcus sp.
AGATCGCTGATACTTTAAAAAATCGCCTTAGTAATGACTTTGAGGATATGAAGGTATCCACATCAGAGTTCCCGTATTACGTTATCCGTTATACCAAAGCTCCCGCCTCCCTCATTGAGATGGGCTTTGTAACTAACGAAACGGATGCTGCGAATATGCTCGATGAAGAGTGGCAGGATTCATTTGCCGCTTCTCTTGCAAAGGGAATTGACGACTACTACGGCGGTGACACAGATGATGATACTTCAGATACTGAAGAATAATTTAAAAGAAAGAGACTGATATTATGATAAATCTTGAACGTGAAATCAGAGAACAGCCCTCCATACTCGCATCTGTCATCGGAGCAAACGAGGCAGTTGCGGAAGAAATCGTAAAGGCAGCTAAGGAACGCGGTGTATGCGGTATCTACTTTGCCGCACGCGGTACCTCCGACCATGCTTGTATCTACGCACAGTACCTTTTCGGTATCCTTGCAGGACTTCCTTGCACACTCGGTACACCTTCCGTCGTTACCAAGTACGGTGCAAAGCTTGACCTCTCCAAGTACCTTGTTGTTGGTGTTTCTCAGTCCGGTAAGGCTGAGGACGTTCTTGAGATACTCAAGAGCGCAAAGTCTGACGGCGCAATCACCGTTGCCGTAACCAATGATACAACTTCCCCCATGGCAGGCGAGGCTGAATACCACCTTTATTGCGGCGCAGGTACAGAGTACAGCATCGCTGCTACCAAGACGTTTACCTCTCAGATGATGATCCTTGCTCTTCTTGCTGCTAAGTGGGCTGACAACGCTGAGTTTATGGATGCTCTGAAGAACGTATCCGCTAAGGCAGCCGAGCTTATCGACGGTCTTGACTCTCAGCTTACATCCCTTGCAGAGAAGTATCAGACTATGCCTGGCGCGGTTCTTCTCGGACGCGGTATCTCCTACTGCATCGCACTTGAGGGTGCCCTCAAGATGCTTGAGACCAACAAGATCAAGATGAAGGGATACCCTACATCCGACTTCCACCACGGTCCCATAGCACAGCTTCACGAAGGCGATATGGCATTTGTTATCGCTCCCAAGGGCGCTACCTTTGCCGATCAGCTTGAGATCACGGAGAAGCTGAAGGGCGTTAAGGCAGATATCCTCTTTATTACAGACGACGCTTCTGCCGTTCCCGATGGCGTAACACCCATCATCATCCCCGATACGGGATGTGAGCTCACAACTCCATTCATCAGCGTACTTATCTTCCAGATCCTTGCTTGTAAGATGACCATCGTACGCGGCATCGATCCCGATAAGGCGGGAGTAATCAACAAGATCACGATTACAAAGTAATTACATATTGCAAAAGTCCGCAAAAATGCGGACTTTTGATTTCGATTAACTGAATGTCAGGCGTAGGTTTTGATACCGATTATTACGTCTTTGTAAGAGAGAATTATCAGAATAAATGAGAGTAACCTCACATATATTTTATCATAGACACGATAGAAAATGTGTGAGGTCAACTTTTATGAGCAGAAGCGGTAAGATAACAAGGGAACGGTGTGAGGAGCTTGCGTATTATCTCATTGAATCTCAAACTACAGTTCGGGATGCGGCTGCGAAATTCGGCATCAGTAAATCCACAGTACATAAAGACGTTACCGACAGACTTAAATCTCGTAATCGCAGACTATATGAAAAGGTCAGGCATTTGCTTGATAAAAACAAATCAGAAAGACACCTGAGAGGCGGGGAAGCGACGAGAAAAAAGTATCTCGGAGAAAAAGCGTGACCACAGATCAATAACACAAGGCGGCAGTTCAGCTTTAAAACGAACTGCCGCTTCATTATTAATTTGCCGGTTCAGCAAGATAGATCTTTACCACGTTGCCAACGTGGTCCACGTCAACGCACCGTGAGTAGCTTGTGAACGAGCTGTCGTTATAAAACCTCACGGTCCATATGCCGCCCGCGTAGTCGAAGTCTCCGACGGCGTGGGAAGGTTCGACGTCGGGTAATGCCTCCACCGCTATTTTTATGGCTTCAGCCCGGTTTATCACGCCTTCTCCGATCACAACGGAACCGATCATCAGCTCAATGTCATCACGGTACATAAGGAAGGTAGCTGTCGGCATTTGATTGACAAGTGCGTATTCATCGGCGGCAATGAAATCCCATATCTGACCTCCGTCGTAAAAGCCTTTGTTGGCTTCAAATCCCGACAGGGTAGTTTTTTCCTCGGTAAGTCCCGTTCCGCATACTGCGAACATACCGGGGTAGTACATCAGCGTGATCTTGGCATCAGGCTTGTGCTCGGGGAATACGGTGATGCCGAAGGAGTAGCAGTTTTCGGTATATTCACTTACGGTGTAGTCCCATCCTTCGGGGACGCGGATGGACATTGAAGCGTATTTGTACTCGTACGAGACCAGCTCTGTGGTAACGGATTTGTGGACGTAATCCGGGCCTGTTTCATAGGGGAGCATTATACCGTAATTATTTTCGGTACTATACTGAGTATCATTTGAAGTGCCGTTTTCTATGTCTTCATCAGTATCGGACACGGGCTTTTTCATCCAGCCCAGCTCTATGAGGGATGCAGCAACGTCATCGGAAATATCGCTCACTTCGCCGTCAGAGAGCTTTTCGCACGAGTATACTCTTACCTGTCCCGGGTAGGATTCCCGCACCTCAGCGTCTCTGGTGATGCGTATGAGGTCACCGGTGGTGAGTCCCTTGAATATATCGGCATCCCCTGCGTTTTCCATGGATATTGGACCGTCTTCCTCCACTATCAGGTAAGAGCTGCCGTTTGCCACAACGCGTCCTTCAGTACTCACGCGGTCGTCGGGCGTTATACCGTCATCGGGGAGGGCATGGTTACATGAAGCGAGAAACGTAAGAACGGTCAAAACGGTAAGAACGTTTAAAAGCAGTTTCGTGTATTTCATAATATCACTCTCCTATGTCCGTCACCGTGCCGAAGTACAGCGGGATGCTGTTTTGGCAGTCGATGATCATGTACACGAAGGGACGGTCAAGACAAACAGTGTAGCTCGAGGGAGTATCGGACAGAAAACCTTTTGAAACATACGTTACAGTACCTGCCTTCGTGCCGATCTCATCAACGCGAATTACCGTCTTTTGATGTACGTCTGCGATGTGGATGTTTTGAAGATCATACTTAAATGAAGGGAAGCTTGCCTTGCTCGGGCTGAACGCGTCGGTAATGCCCATGTTAATAAAAGGCTTTGTCAAACTTGTGTCATACTCCGCACTGAATTTCGGAAGAAATATTCTCGTTACGTCATCTTTAACGTTTTTTACAAGGGAATGAAGCTTTTCGCCGTTCAGCGTTTCAAGATATTCGGCTATAGTCAAGCCTTCTTTGGGAAGCATGGCAACGAATGCGTAGCTGTTGTCTTTGAGATACTTAACAAATCCCGTTGTGTTGCAGTCTTCGATATAACCGTCTGATGAGAATTCCGACATCATTCTGCATTTTTTGACCGTGCCGTCTTCTAAAATGAAGTTGTAATCAAAATCCCATTCAAACGGACGCTCCCATTCAGCCTCAAAGAACAGTGTGTTTATAAGGTAAGTTAAAATTTCGGGATGGATATAGTCAAGCAGGTTTTCAATCAGCCCGTTAGTGCGGTCGCTTACCCATTTGTTGATATCCGCGACGGTAGTATGATCAAAGGGGGCTTTGTAAACGTCGGCATTAAGGTAGCTGGTTATATCACGAAGGTAGTCCTCGCTCACGGAGAATCCCTCCACGTCTTTTATCCACGCGGAGTTGGCGAGACTTAATTTATAGCCTTCGCCTGTGGGTAGGGAATTCATATAGAAATGAAGGAATGTCTGAAGCTCATCTGCCGTCATACCGACTGTGTCTTCTATCTGAGCAAGAGTTTCGCCCTCGGCACCCATGGCACACATTGCCATGGCATACAGTGCCGATAGTGGTGAGATGACTTCATTACCTACACCTTTAGATGAGCTTTTAAATAGCTTGACAGAAAAATCACTTATAGTTTTACTGAATAGAACAGGGGATATTTGATCTATAACAGGTTCTGCTGAAACATCAGCAAGCATATCCTTGGCTGAAAGGTTCAAAAGAGTATCACTTGCGTTTTCGTTTGGGTCAACGAGAGATGGCTTCACATCTGATCCGGCAGGTATTACTGAATCTTCTGCGATATCGTTTTTGTTACCGCCTTCGGTCTCGTTTTTTTCGATTTCTGATTCTTCGGATTGCGCTTCAGTCGCGATCTCATCGTGAACAGCATCGGTGACGTCAGTTATCGGAGGTTTGCCTGTGGAATTCATGTGAGACAGTATACCGAAAAACATTGTAGCACCGACTAACAGGCATACGCAAGCAGCAATGGACAGGTATTTAAACATATTTGTACGTCTTTTCGCAATTTTTCGTTGTGAATCGGTCTCACTTAGCAGATCATCATCTATCATTCCGATAGCATCATGGAGATTTTCATTGTTCATATTTCAAAACCCTCCTTTTGAAGGAATTCTCTCAGCTTGACTCTTGCTCTGAACAGCAGGCTTTTTACCTTTGATTCACTCATTTGGCTGTATGAGGAAATATCACGAACGGAGTCGCAGTAGAAATACCGTCCGATGAAGACAAGCCTTGTATCGCGGGACACTGTTCTGAGAAAGGCGTTTATAGCCTCAGCAAGGATCTTGCCGTCGAGTATCGTCTCAGGAGACGTTCCATCGGAGATAGCTTCAGACAGCTCTGACAGGGAAGCTGTATATTCGGACCCGTACCGTTTGCTTCTGAATCTCTTTCTGAAGATATCGATGGATATGCGTCTCGTGAGCTTGGCGAGATAAGTTGACAGGTCAGACGGGGTGTGTGGCGGAATGGAATTCCATGCGGCAAGATAAGTATCACTTACGCTTTCCTCTGAGTCTTCATCAGAGGCTAATATATTGTAAGCGATCTTTGTAAGATATTTGTCATACTTATTTTTCGTTTCCGTAACTGCGCGCTCGTCACGGGCTAAAAACAGGTCAACAATAGTTTTGTCGTCCAAAGCTGCCGCCTCCTTTTGTCTGATTTTGTCTGTCATCCTATATCTCGTCAAAAAAAAGGAATGGTTGCAAAATAATGAAAATATTTCAGTTGACGTCAATCACAATCAGCAGCCAGCTCAAGAAGTGGAGATAGATCCCTGTCATCGCAGGCTGTCCATGCAACTACGCGATCCTTCCCGGGGATGATCTGGAGCATAGAGCCGCGCATTCCTCCTTTTGAGTAGAACCTTTTGCATTTTGAAAGTGACAGCTCATATTCACGGTCAAGCACCGTTTTGACCGCATTCTCAGACATTATTCTTTTGCCATCGTAAACGCCTGAATTAAGATATATAACTCCAAGTTTAGCCATGTCCTCAGCGCGTATATACAGACCTGTAGCACCCATTGGATATCCGCAGGGACATTTACTCCACGCTGCTTCGCGAACCTTACAGGGGACGAACAGCTCTCTCCACAGGAAATCATCCATCGGCTCACCGAGCTTCTTTGACACTATACGCGAGACCATATAGAATGCGGCATCACTGTATGAGAAGGCATCCCCCGGGGTATAATTCAAATCCGAAGTAAAAAGCAGATTCAGATAATCAGTGGTTGGGTACTGTGTGCTGTCCTGACAGTCAATGTCAAGCTGTCCACAACCAAAGCCTGCTGTGTGTGATACGAGATGATGTAGTGTAACGTCAAACCAGCGACTGTCTATATTCTTCGGAAGCTCATCACTGAAAATATCGGTGACTTTATCATCAAGCTTCAATAGTCCGCGGTCTGTAAGCATCATGGCGGCACTCAGAGAGAACACCTTGGCAACGGAATATATGTCCTGACACGGATTTGCATAGCAAAGCTCTATGGTTTCGGACATACCGTTTTTAACCTCGCATATTCTGTATACGTTAAAGTTTTGTTCTTTAATAATCTTTTCAGCTTTTTCTAAAAAAATACTCATAATTTATAGTCTCCAGTAGCTTTGTAGGGTTTATCTCACAATATAGATTAACATACTAATGACATTTGTGTAAGTTAAAAAGACTCGCAACAAAGCCTGTTGCAGGTCTTTAATACAAGACTTAGTTAGCCATATCGGAGAGAAGCTGATAGGTCTCAGCGAATACTCTCTTCTTTTCAGCGATCACAGCATCCATAGCAGCGATCTCTTCAGCATTGAACTTTTCAAGCATACCTTCCTTCAGAGTACCCTTGTACTTTCTGTCGAGGACCTGAGAGTAGAAGATAGGTGTTGTAACGATCTCGCCTGCCTTTTCGCAGATGATGAGGTCGCTGTTGCCTGCAAGGAGCTCTTCAACGGCACGTGCGCCCATCTTGGTAGCGAGAAGTCTGTCACCGAGAACGGGAGAACCGCCGCGTACAACGTGAGCAAGACGGCAGAACTTGGTTTCGACCCAAAGAGAGGGAACACCCTCTTCTTTAGCGAGAGCCTTTGTAAAGTCATTGATCTTCTTTGCAAGTCTCTCGGAGCAGTCCTCAACACCCTCGGAAACAACAACGAGGAAGTTGCGCTTTCCGTCACGGCGGAGGCGGATTATCTTTTCGATGCAAGCATCTTCATCAAACTCAACCTCGGGAATAACAGCGTCAACAGCGCCGGAAGCGATCGCAGTATTGATAGCAATGTCACCTGCACCGCGGCCCATAACCTCAACAACGTTACAACGTGCGTGAGACTCACAGGTGTCACGGAACTTGTCAAGGCACTCGAGAACTGTCTGCATAGCTGTGCTGAAGCCGATGGTGTTATCGGTAGCTGTGATATCGTTGTCAATTGTACCGGGGATACCGATGGTGGGGATACCTCTTGCAGCAAGGTCGGTAGCACCGCGGAATGTGCCGTCACCGCCGATAGCAACAACGCCGTCGATCTCGTGACGCTTCAGCGTAGCGATAGCCTTCTGCATACCTGACTCTTCCTTGAACTCAAGGCATCTGTCTGAATAGAGGAATGTACCGCCGAGGCTGATCTTGTTTGTTACAACGCGGGAGGTGAGCTCGATGATATCGTCATCGATGAGACCTCTGTAACCGCCGTAGGAACCGAAAACCTCAACGCCGCGAGCGATGGCAGCTCTTGCAACGGCGCGAACAGCCGCATTCATACCGGGAGCGTCG
Organism: uncultured Ruminococcus sp.; assembly: GCA_964474245.1. GTDB lineage: Bacteria > Bacillota > Clostridia > Oscillospirales > CAG-272 > RUG11130. The sequence goes on from CAYYRY010000060.1 coordinate 7,178, forward strand.
CCGCCCGAAGTGAGAACGAGAATTCTTTTGAACTTCATAGACATAATATAACTCCATTTCTGCCGTTCCGATAAGGCACGGCAACTATTAAATTAACGATATTATTAGATTAACACACATATTAACCTATTATGTATTGTAATATAATTCGGCAGAAAAATCAATAGATATCGGAAGAATTGTGAAAATTTTCCGTGAATAAAGCAGAAATCGGGACCGTCGATGATGACGGTCCCGATGGTGCTTAGAAATCAGCTTACGGGGACTCTCATGCTTTTATGTAGCTGGTTTAATACCTTGGACAGCGGCAAAACAAGCATTCCCATGAAAAAATTACTTATGCCGTGGATCACGTCAAACTTTATGCCGGATATTACCCATGCCAATGTCTGCGCAGGGCTTAAATGGAACATCAAAGCCTGTGCGGGAGCGTAAAGCAGACCGAAGGTCAGACCGAACAGGGCACAGAGTACAGGATAAACGAATGCGGCAATACGGTCATCGATATTCTTGGGTATAAGCAGTGTTATAAGACACTGCAGTGCCCAAAGGTAGAGGTAAGGAAACCACCAAAGATTGAAGCCTCCGAAGATGCCGTTGAGAAAAACGTAAATATATATGGGTACAAGAGCTTTTATTCCGTACACGACCGTGAACGTCATAACGAACATGGACAGCGGATGGATGTTGGGAAGAGCTTCCATTATATATTTTGACACGAACATCAAGGCGCCGTACATGGCGAACAAGACGAGCCTTATGAGCTTGGCGTTGCGTTTCATCCTTTGGTGTAGGTAAGCTCGAACTTATCTCCGTCGGCAATGGGGGTGTCAGATGCACCGGTCATAAGCATTTCTCCGCCCTTGGACAGTGACCAGTATGCACCGTCGAGATCATAGTCTGCTCTGAGACCGTTTACGGATTTGATATAGAGTCCGAACTCTCCTTCTTCGCCTTCAACAAGCTTAGCTTCAAGCAGAGCATCACCGAGGTTGTCGGCATTTGTTTTTATCTCGAAGTCCTTGGATTCACCCTTGTCGTCAATGACTGTTACAGTGAGTGTGTACTTCGCTTCCGATTCGGATGAAGCAGGGGATTCTGCGAAACCTGTGCTTTGCGAGGGAGCGTTTGTTCCCGCTTCGGTATCGCTTGTGTTATTTCCGCCGCATGAGATAATGCAAAGTGCCATAGCCGCAATAAGCACGATGATGACGGAAAACTTAAAAATCTTTGAAAAATCAGTTTTCTTCATGATCTTTCCTCCTGAAAAATATAAAATTTTGTTTTGCGCTTCCGCTCGGAATATTCCACCGGGTCTCGCGGTAAAAGCGGAACTTGAGGCAGGTCTCCCGACTCGTATATACGCCGTGGGGCTTACTTCCCGCGCCTTCTCGGGATGTGACCCAATGGCAGTGTGCGGCACCTTGCGGAGAAGTTTTATATATACATACGGTGACGAGCTCGTACAGGCTTCTCACCTGTTTCCCTATTATCCGCCGAAGCATACTTCGGCGGCACCTCGAACGCAATAATGATTATATCACAGATATTTATTTTTTACAACATATATTGACCATAAAAAAACAGACCTCCCACTGCGAAGTGAGAGGTCTGCGGCGCATGAGGGTCAGTTTATGACACCGATCTTTGAGAAATCGTAGATATTCTCGAAATCGTCGGAGTTGACGATGACGTTGAAGTCTCCGGCAGGCTCCATATGGTATCGGTAGAAATATTTGCAAGATCAATAACGTCCGATGAGTTCAAACGGAACGTAGATGTCGATACCTGCATCATCTCTTATGCTGTAGTTGCCGTGTGCGGGATTTTCAAATATTTCGGGACCCGTATACTTAGGGTATGAAGGATTGTTTTCGATCTCGTTGAATTTACTTGAATGTTCACTGGTGACGTTTATATCTTTAACGTTTCCGAAGGAGTAGTTGTTTTTGATAACACACCCCGCGCTGTTAGCCATGAGATTATAATCGTCGAGTCTGTCGAAGGAGATCGCCGGGTCTTTAATTGCTTCAAAAAACTCAGGCCATCTCTCTCTCCATATTCTGTTGGCTTCTCCCTCTTTGGGGTAACGTGACAAAGTGTAGTTGTAGCATGCTTTCCAGTTTCCGCTGGTGATCTCCACACCGTTTGATGCAAGCATTTCAGCCCATTTTGCCCATACCCTGATTGGCTCCGTCGTATTGTGCGTGCAAATTGT
>CAYYRY010000061.1:0-9356 GCA_964474245.1 uncultured Ruminococcus sp.
CGAGAGTTCCAATTCAAAAAAGCTTTTTGAGGTAACACGAGAAGTCTGTCCGTGTGTTTACTTCGTGGGAAGCGCGGACGAAACAAAAGACATAAGAATACCCGCGGGATCAAAATTATCAATTACTGCCGGTGCTTCAACGCCGGACAGCGTAATACAGGAGGTATATGAAAAAATGAATGAGCAGATGACAGAAAACTTTGCAGAATTGCTCGAAGCTTCAATGAAGACTTTAAATACAGGAGACGTGGTAGAAGGTATCGTAACATCCGTATCCACCGGTGAGATCCATGTGGATCTCGGCGCTAAGACGACCGGTGTTATTGCATACGACAAAGCAACAACAGATCCCCAGGCTAAGCTTGAAGATCTCTTCCACGTTGGTGACACTGTTAAGGCTAAGGTCATCAAGGTAAGCGACATCGATGGAATTGCAACTCTTGACAAGACAAGAATCGATTCCGACAAGAACTGGGAAAAGATCGTAGCTGCAGCTGAGTCCGGTGAGATCCTTGAGGGTAAGATCATCGAGGCTGTTAAGGGCGGCGTTATCATAAACCTTTTCTCCGTTAAGGTATTCATCCCCGCATCTCTCACAGGTGTTCCCAAGGACACAGACCTTCAGACTATCGTTGGTACAATGCAGAAGGTTAAGGTAATCGAGATCAAGGCTGACCGCAAGAAGGCTTATGCTTCCATCAAGGCAGTTCTCCGCGAGGAGCGCCGTGCTAAGGAAGAAGCATTCTGGGCAAACATCGCTGTAGGTCAGGAATTCGACGGTGAGGTAAGAAGCCTTACTTCTTACGGTGCATTCGTTGATCTCGGCGGCGTAGACGGTATGGTACATAAGACCGAGCTGTCCTGGAGACGTATCAAGAGCCCTGCTGAGGTCGTTTCCGTAGGCGAGACTATCCACGTATACGTTAAGGACGTTGACGTTGAGAGAAAGAGAATCTCTCTCGGTTACAAGACCGACGCTATGAACCCCTGGAATATCTTCACAGGCAAGTATGCAGAGGGTGACGTAGCTGAGGTTAAGGTAGTTAACCTCATGCCCTTCGGTGCATTCGCTGAAATCGTTCCCGGTGTTGACGGTCTTATCCACATCAGCCAGATCGCTGACCACAAGATCGTAAAGCCTGCAGACGAGCTTGAGATCGGTCAGGTAGTTAACGCTAAGATCACTGCTATCGATTTCGAAGGTCACAAGGTAAGCCTTTCCATCCGCGCTCTCCTCGAGGAAGCTGCTGAAAAGGCTGACGCTGAGGCAGTAGAAGAGTACGCTGCTGACGCTGAGTAATTACTCAATAAAATGAAAAGTCAAAGGATGTTGCAAGTGCCACGCACTTCGCAACATCCTTTTGCGTTTATACTATCAGTTCTTCGCTATGGAAACAGCAATCGCCTCACCGAGCGTAAGAGAGTAGATATACGTCTCGTCGGGATATCTGCCAAACAAACGGAATACCGCCTCTGCGTAATAGGTAAGCTGTCTTGTATAACGGTCAAGAAGCTTTCGGCGGCCCTTCTCTCTGTCTGACATTTCTTCCCCCGTCATATAATCGGTCTTGTAATCAAGGAGAACAAGCCTGCCGTCCGTATCCTCAAATACACAGTCAAATACTCCCTGCACCGTCATCAGCTCTCCACCTTCAATAAGCTTCTTTTTAAGGGTCTCATCCTCTGTAAATTCCGCAGCCGGAAGCAGTACGTTGAATCTGAACTCCCTGTACACACTTCTCGCAGACAATACTCTCTCAACCAGTGAGCTGCAGGCAAAATGCTCGACCTGCGCCCTGTTTACAAGGGATGCCATCTTTGAGGTGATAAATCCCTTCTCCGTCAGCCTGTCAAGCTCATCATGCATATGACCGCCTCTGAGAGCTGCAAAGTCCGCAAACTGCAGAAATACGTGAGTTGACGTACCCCTTTCCGTAGGTGATGTACCCGTCCCCCCGGTCATGAATCTCGGTCGTGGCATATCTCCCAACGGCTCACCATCGCCATTTTCCAAGCAGTCAAGTGTAGCAGAAACGTCCTCCGGATCATCAAGCACAGCGGGATACAGCGCAGATACCGCCAGTTTTGACGGAATGTGCTCAAGATGAGCATATTCATATTCAAAAGCAATATTTGCTCTGATCATCTCGCAATCGACCTCCACCGTCTCCGTCACGTTTTCCGAAGCGGTATCGGGCAAAGCATCCGCGTCCCCCGGAATATAGTTCTTCGGCACACAGGTTATTTTACATACCTCACCGTCAGACGCCACGACGCCTCTGAGAATAAGCTCAATCATCCTCTTGGCACTGAGCGCACCGTAAGTGTCGTCGTTTTTCACAGCCGAGACGGCTCTCGCCAGCTCATCTGAAGGAGTACCGTGGCACTTTGCCGTTACTATCAGTCTCTCCTTGGCACGGGTCATGGCCACGTAAAGAACTCGCATCTCCTCCATGGCACCTTCTGCCCTGATCTTCAAGCCAAGGGCATCCCGTATGGGATTGCCGCACAGCACAAGACCTCCGGGATCGGGCAGACGAATACCTACACCAAACTGCTTGTGGAAAAGAACCTTACTCTTCTCATCGGCATCGTTTCTGTCCTTGCCGCAATCGCATAAGAAGCACAGCTTATATTCAAGTCCCTTTGACTTGTGTATGCTGATTATCGTAACACCATCACCGTCATTTTTACCCTCCGTCATCAAAGCGCCGGAGTCGAGCTTTTCATCAATAAACGCAAGGAAACCGTAAAGTCCTCCGAACACTCCCGTCTCATAGCTTCTTGCAAGCTCGTGAAGCATATGAAGATTAGCCTCGCCAAACAGCTTTGCCTTTACCTCTGCACACTGCATCATATCACATTCGTTGTACAAATGCTCGATAAATCTGTCCGCGCTCATTCCTCTCTCGGTATTTCTCAGCCCGTTGAGCTTCTCAATAAATGCTTTACATTTTAAGCCAAGCACGCTTTCCCGTTCAGAGTACCTCACAACAGAAGAGTACAGGGGGCACCCGGTATCGTCCATTCTTATAACCACAAGATCATCCATAGTAAACCCGAACACCGATGACATCATAGCACCTGCAAGGGGAATATCCCTCATGGGATTATCCACCGCACGCAGAATATCAAGGGTCAGCATGACCTCGGCCTCATCAGCAAAGGACGAGCCTCCGCTTCTCTTGACCGGGATCCCCCTCTCCTTCAGCGCACTTTCATATTGGTCTCCCGTCCCTCCGGGACTCCTGAGAAGTATCGCAATATCAGAAGGAGCATAGCTTCCGCTTTTTATAAGGCTGTATATCCTGTCTGCTGTATATTCAGCCTCGGTAATAAACTCATCGGAATCCTCATCCTTAGATGCCCTCGAGCCGTCAAGAAGGCAGACCTCAACGGGAACGTCACCCGAGGCAACACCTCCGTAAACAAGGCAATCGGACTCCTCAAACGGGATACCTCCGTGTGGGAACATATACCTCGACACAGCGTTTACAAATTCAATAACAGGCATAGCACATCTGAAGTTTTCACTCATGAAGATACTGCGACCCACGGGATACCCCGGAGTCACCGTCAAATCACCCTCATCCTCCGGCCATGCACGTCTGTAGCCCGAGAATACCTCAGGCTCCGCCCCTCTGAATCTGTAAATACTCTGCTTTATGTCTCCCACAAAGAACTTATCAGCCTTGCCGCTGACCGCCCTGAATATCCTGTCCTGTACACCGTTGGTGTCCTGATACTCGTCGATAAATACGTATCTGTATTTGCTTCCTATCTCAAGTGCTTCATCGGAGGGAGCGCCGTTTTCTTTTTCAAGGAGCTTCAGCGCAAGACTTTCAAGGTCAGAAAAATCAAGCATCCCCATCTCTCTCTTGAGAGTGGAATATCTCTCCCGGTACACCGAGAGAACGTCGGCAGCACCGCACAGCACCTTGGAAATACGCACTCTGGCGTCGGAAATCTCCGCCGGAGTACACGAGAAGTATCTCTCCGCCATCTTGTCGAAGACCTTCTTTATCTCATCCCTAAGCGCCTTGAATTCCTCAGACGCGTCTGTCTTATCCTTTGATGGCAGCCTGCCCAGAGGAACTGCTTCATATGATGTAATAGCATCCGCCATACTCTCATATGAACGTGACGAGCGTATCACCCTGTCAATATAGTCCGACACCCCATCAGCCGTGGGCATATACTTGTCAACTACGGCTTCAGAAAGCGCCATCTCGTTTTTTACCGCATCAAGAGCGATCCTGTAATGCTCAGCAGCAGACAGTACCTCATTTTTTATTACCTGTCCCCATGGACTTTCAAAGAACTCACCTTCAGCATCATCCGTCAACATCTCGGCAAACGTCCTGAGATATCCCTCGTCAAGGCCGAGAGAGTCGAGGCGGTTTGAAAGACTTCTCAGCTCTGCATCAAGCCCTGCCGCATCCTTGGTCTTTCCCATGGTATCCGCAAGGGTAAATATGTCGCAGGCATTATCAGACATGATCTTCTCTTCACCTCTGAAGAAATCGTCCACAGTATTTTCCATGGCGCGGCTCTTCATTACCTCCGCCGACGTCTCGTCAGCTATGGTAAAATCGGGAGAAATGCCGAGGCTTGTGAAATATCTGCGTATCACCTTCAGACAAAAGCTGTGTATGGTGCATATATCAGCTCCCTCCACGTCTCTTTTGTGGCGAAGCATGGACCTGTCCGTCTTTGCCGCCTTCGTTATCTCCTTCGAGATCCTCTCCTTAAGTTCAGCGGCGGCGGCGTTAGTAAATGTCACTATCAGAAAGCTGTCGAGAGATACGTCCTCCGAAGACAACAGCTTCATGATCTTCGCACTGAGAGTTGCGGTCTTACCGCTTCCCGCAGCGGCAGAAACGAGGAGATTACCACTACCGTCAATGGCGCGACGCTGCGCATTTGTCCATTTAACCTCTGCCATCGCTTTCTCCTTTTCCGAATATATTGTTTATGATCATCGAGTCACCTCTTAGCCTCTCTGCGGCACACGCCGTGCAGAGGACACCAATCGCACTTCACTGATCCGTGATGCTCAAGAGGTACTGCTCCCGCCGCACCACTCTTCATCTCCGAAGCAATGCGGCATATAACGATCTCCATCTCCCGATAAAGCTCGCCAAAACGCTCCAATGTCGCAAGAGATGCACTCTTTTTATAGCTTCCGTCAGCTTTAAGAGAAACCGGAACGTACTTTCCCGTAATTCCACGGTCCATGGCGTCAAGCACGTCACGGTCATCGGTAACCACTCCGCTTCTTTCCATGGAGTCAAGCACTGCGTCACGTGCCTCATTTATGCTCAAGGGCTTGTCACTCGTCATATCCGCAGGCTTCAGATTGAAGTAAAGCGCACCTGCGGGAACGAGTTCTGTATTTGCCCCCCTGTCAAGCTCACGGTGGAAGGAAGTGCCTTCCCCGCGCCATGACGAAAACAGATATATCAGAAGCTGAATATTCAGCCCTATCTTTACGTCATCATATGAGAATCGGGTGCTTCCCGTTTTGTAGTCGATAACTCTTATATAAGTTTTTCCATCCCGTCGGTATACGTCCATTCGGTCAATGTATCCCCTGAGAGACACCTCTCCGCCGCCCTCAAGAGGAAAGCTTATGGCAGGAAGAGACCCTTCTGCACCGCCTATTCCCACGGGAAGCTCCGTGGCATATGTCTCAAAGCGGCTTTGTGACGCCTCACGTACTATCGCCTCGGCAAAAACCAGCACCTGACGTCTGAGTCGCAAAAACAGATACGACATCCTGCCGTCAGAAATATTCCCGCAGGTCTTCCTTATGTACTTTCCGATTATCTCATCGCATAGGGACTCAAGTGCCTCTCCTTCAAGATACTCTCCCTGTTTCGTTATATATTTCAAAAGCTCCTCAAGAACCGCATGAACAAATGTCCCGATATCAGGCGCCGATATTTCCGCCTTCCTGTCCTCGGATAACCTGAGAACATATGTACAGTAGTACGACATGGGACATTTGACGTACGTGTCTATCCTGCTCTGAGACAAGCTCATCCTGTTGCCGAACACCTCAAGAGCAGTCTGCTTTGACACCGTCGCCTCAGCGGCATCTTCAAATATTTTACGCTTTTCTTCACCAAACAGCTCCCGTCTCAACTCAGAAAGTGTTTCCGACGGATACTTATTGCACATATTATCAAGGGACAGCTTATCAAATGCCTCTCCCTTAAACGGAGTCGGCTCATCCCGTCCGATTATCGACAGAATACGGCTTGCCCCCTCAGACGGATGCACAGGTGTCCCTCCTGAGCTTTTGGGCACAAATACCGTCAGACTTTCCGCCGCCTGTGATACTGCCCGATAAAATCTGAACAGCTCCTCCGACGCCTTCTCACCCACATCACCGCTGAGAATTATACCCACTTCGGCAAGTCTTCGGCGGTCATCATCCGAGAAATATCCCTTGTCCTCAACAGATGCAGGGAATTCTCCTGCCACAGCGCCGAGAAGGATCATATGCTTCACCCCGTCAGTACGGAGAGAAGCGGCACTCGCCACGGTAACAACGTCCACTCCCGTGGGGATGGCACCGGTGTCCGCATCGCTCACGGCATATCTGAACAGCGAAGCAAAGCCTGCCGCGTCTACGGGAACGTCACCTATGATCTCCACCATCAGATCAAACGCAGAGCATATCTCGCCCCATACGAGTCTTTCCCTTGCGGCATCATCCGCGGCGCCGCCTGCCTCAAGCAGGTCAGCCCTGTGCATAAGCTTTTTATAAGCTCCGCTTTCTTCAAAGAATTCAACAATGGCACAGCACACACTCTTCACGTCTGTTTTGCCGTTTTCAAAGATTTCTGTAAAACGTTCTATGGGAGAGATCAAAACATCCCTCGCTTCATTTGCATCCAAAAGCACAGTACGTGCCCTCTCCGACAGCTCCTCACGATACCCATCCGGATTCATGCTCCACGGAGAAGTAAACGCACGCTTCCCCCTGATATTCCATGTGTCCGTATAAGACTCAAACGTACAGGCAAGCTCATCACTCAAAGGCGACAGTCCGGTTTTGACCAGGGATATTATGTCCTCACGCCGCCATTTACCGGGAATCCTGAGCAGCGACAGTATCAGTCTGACCGCAGGGGACGATACTATCTCCGACGGTGCGGAAATAAAGCAAGGGATCCCGTGCCTCCTCAATGCGCTGTCACATATGCCTCTCACGACAGAAACATCGGCACATGCCACGGCTATGTCCGAATATCTTGCACCCTCTCTGACAAGCCTGCTGATCTCCGAGCACAACGCCTCCGCCTCCTCGTATCTGTCCGCTGCAGAATATATTCTGACAGAATCGGAGTCGCCCCTCACCCTGAGCACCTCATCAGTATCGGGTGCGTATTCATAGTTCCACAGATGTGCCTGTACCGCTTTCAAGCCTTCTCCGCATCCACGGTAATTCCCCTCAAGCTCTACGAACTCAGGTTTTCCGTCACCGTGCCTGAGGGCGGCGGAAAGGGCACTGTTGTAATAAGACGTGACCCCCTCAAGATGAACACCCACAGCACGCCGACTCTCCATGGGAATGGTAAAGGTAACGTCGTCCGCACATCTTATGATCTCGGATATGACCTTTTTCTGCGCACCGGTAAGAGAATAAAACGAATCGACAAATACACAGGTGTTGTCAAAATATCCGCTTTCAGCGGCTGTTTTCGCAAGACGGCATACAGGATCGTCCACTCCGTCAAATTCTTCTGCCTCTGCAGTAGCTGCAGCCGCACATATCACAGCAAGGTCATGCGCCCTTCCCGCAAGGGTAGATGTGCCATCCAAGGACAGAGCATCTGCGGCAGCTGACAGCATCTCAGGCGTCACTCCTCCGGCAGTAATCTCTCGGTCTGCGGCAAAAAGAGTAGGAATAAGTCCGACTCCATCTCCGGCATCCACCTTGTTCAGCTCACCAAGAGACGGCCACACAGACATCATACTCCTCCACAAAAGAAGCATACGTCCACCCTTGGTAAGTCGGCTGTATGAAAGGCCGCCAACCCGTCTTGCAACACTGTCGGCAAGTCTTGTGAAGTTGGTTCCTTCAAGCCTCAGTGTAGCCGCGGATGAAAATCTGCGCGCCAGCTTAGCTTCTGTTGTAACAGTGTACGGCTCAGGTACGATAAGACATACCCTTTTGTCACTTTCACGCAGGATGCGGTCGATCTCGCGAAATACGTATTCACTTTTTCCGCTGCCGGTGCCTCCGAAAACAAATTTGACCATATGTATTCCTCGCTAAATTATATAGTAACTATATTTTAACACATCACGCCATGTATGTCAAAGGAATGATTGGAAAATTGCGTCCTTGAAGCACTTTTTACAAGTTATGTTTTCCCAAATCAAAAAACTCATTGAAATTCAGGAGATAAAGTATTATAATATAGACAGTGAAGATAATACCGGTTACCCGATAACAGATTGGAGACATATATGTTAAAAACCAAGATCGTATGCACGATAGGTCCCGCTACAAATAATCAGAAAATGATAGAGCAGATGATACTCAGCGGAATGAACGTTGCACGTATCAACTTTTCCCACGGTACCCATGAGGATCACAAGAAGACTATAGAATACATCAAAGCCGCAAGAGAAAAGCTCCACCGCCCCGTTGCGATCATGCTGGACACAAAAGGCCCCGAGATACGTCTCGGCAAGTTTGAATGCGGCACGGCAGAGCTGACGGCAGGCTCCACCTTTACCCTTACCACACGTGACGTGATAGGCAATGAGACCGTAGTCAGCCAGAGCTATAAGGATCTGCCCTCTCAGATATCTCCCGGCTGTGAAATACTCCTTGATGACGGAAGCATACCCATGAAGGTAATAGAGTGTACGGAAACGGATGTGGTATGTCAGGTTATTGAGGGCGGCATCATTAAGAACGGCAAAGGCGTAAACATCCCCAACGTTCACCTCGATATGGTACACCTCAGCGACCGCGACAAAGCAGATATCCTCTTCGGGCTTGAAAACGACATAGACTTCGTTGCCGCCTCCTTTGTAAGATGTGCCGACGACGTTAAGGAAATGCGTAAATTCATAGACTACCACGGCGGTCACGCTATCCGTATCATCTCCAAGATCGAAAACATCGAGGGCGTCGAAAACTTCGATGAAATACTGAAGCTCTCCGACGGTATCATGGTAGCGAGAGGTGACATGGGTGTCGAGATCCCATTCGAAAGGCTTCCCGGTCTGCAGAAGAAGTTTATCCTCGAATGCTATCGTTCAGGTAAGATGGTAATTACGGCGACGCAGATGCTTGAATCCATGATCGAGCATCCCAACCCCACCCGTGC
>CAYYRY010000062.1:0-9165 GCA_964474245.1 uncultured Ruminococcus sp.
GCCAAGTCTGTAGCGGACTTTCACCGCCAAGTTGTAACGCGTGCCGAGCACACACCGTCAAAACAAAGGCATCCTCGCGGATGCCTTTGCTTTTTAGGGAGAAGAAACTTTATCCATTACGTCATGCTCTGCCGACGTGATCGGCATAAGCATGGACTTAACTTCCGTATGCAGTCTTTGAACGACACACGATAATATGAGGTTACTTAATCGTTGAATGCTTCACAGAAGCGCATCAGAATGGTGGCTACCTGCTCACGGGTCGCATTACCCTGTGGATCGAGGATGACAGCGTCACCACTCTTTGCACCGGTAATAAGTCCCTCGGCATTCGCCCACGTAAGAGCTTCCTTTGCCCACTTTCCAATATTTCCTTCATCAGGGAAAGCGCTGATGTCGGTAGTTGCAGAGGTGTCATACCCCATATACTGAGCATATCTGTAAAGGAAGGTAGCGATCTGTTCGCGGGTCACGTCTCCGTTGGGAGAGAATGCAGTCGCGCTCGTTCCGGTTACGATTTCGTTTTCGTATGCCCAGATCACTGCGTCGTAGTACCATTTGCCGCTTTCGCTGACGTCGGCGAAGGGATTGGTCGCACCGTGCTCAGGCTGCCCCGCAATACGGTAAAGAACGGACACTATCATAGCTCTCGTCATTGTACCTGTCTGGTTGAAGGTATCTTCTGTTGTACCGTTCATGTATCCGTAGGATACAACGTAATTAATTCCGTCGATTGACCAGTTATTCACCTTGATATCCTTGAATATCTCGGTTGCGTCAACAACATCCACAAGCTTAGCGATCTCAATGGGGTCGCAGGTCTCGTCACAGCGTGAGCAATGACGTGACTTGAGGCCTGATGTCTCTGTCGTGGGTTCGACGTCTACTGTCCATTCGTCCGCAAAGTCGTGACCAAGCGCTGATACTGCCTCCTGTGCAGTAAGTGTCTCACCGCATACGGAGCACTTCTTACCCTCGGTAAGTCCGTCAGTGGTACAGGTTGCGTCAACTACGGGAACTGTCTCCTCGGTGTGACCTGTTGCGGGAACTATCTCCTGAGCAGTAACACTCTCACCGCATACGGAGCACTTCTTACCCTCGGTAAGTCCGTCAGCGGTACAGGTTGCGTCAACTGCGGGAACTGTCTCCTCGGTGTGACCTGTTGCGGGAACTATCTCCTGTGCAGTAAGTGTCTCGCCGCATACGGAACACTTCTTACCTTCGGTAAGTCCGTCAGTAGTACAGGCAGCATCAACTGCGGGGATTATTTCTTCTGTATGACCTGTAGCGGGGATGATCTCCTGAGCAGTGATGGTCTCGCCGCAATACTTACAATGTGAACCCTCGGTAATACCGTTGGCAACACAGGTAGCAGAGACGCCTTCGTCGATCACTGCAACGTGCTCGTCATCGGGACAAACGTAGCCTTCATAGGTTTCGATGATCTCTTCAGCACCGCAAACAGCACAAATATGAATGAGTGCAGTCTCGTCTTCATTCAGGACGTCCTCGCCCCAATCGTGAACAATGGGAGTGGTCTTGTAACCGAGGCTTGCTTCGCACTCCTCGCACTCTACCTTAACAACACCCGTTTCGTAACAGTCAGCAATTTTGATAACGTCAGTATCAACGGGGATATGTGCATCGGGAACGATAGCCGTCTTCGTACCCTCCACCTCATAACCATCATCGCAGTTGGAGCAGATCATGAGGGTTACTCCTTCAGTAGAGCAAGTAGGCTCAACCACGGTCAAAACGTAATTGTGGCCTGTTGCGGGAGCCGCAAGCTCGCCTTCAACAGCATCCACCTTTACGGTGTCACATTCGGAGCAGATATACATGATACCTGCGGCGTTTTCACAGCCTGCGTCTGTCCACGTACCGTCATCCCAATTGTGTTCGATAATATCAATTACGCGAACTTCGCTGTACTCACAGCCTTCGCGTGAACATACGAAGGTTCCTTCGCCTGCTTCAGTACAGGTTGCCGCCTTATAGCCTTCAACGCTTGTATCAAGCTCAGGATCGTGTCCGAGAGGTTTGCTGCCTTCAACGGCGGTCATCTCACCGTCAACAGCGTCACATACCGCACAAACCATACCTGCCATAGCCGGCTCTGTGCAAGTTGCATCACGGCTGACGAGATTATAGTCGTGCTCACCTGTTGCTGGTACGAGTTGTTCTTCCTCTGCGCCGCAACCGTCTACAGTACAACGTACCTTTATCTCACCGTCATTACCGCAGTCTGACGCAGTGATGATCTCAACAGTTTCCCATGAATGAGTGGGAGCAATAGATTTGTATCCAAGATCTGCTTCGCAATATTCGCAAGCATACATACCTGTTCCGGGATCGGTGCAGGTAGCTTCCTTTAGCGTTTTAACGAGCACTGCAGAGTGAGCGTTTTCGTCAACTGCAACTTCGTCACCGGTCTCTTCATAATCGCAACGTGTACATACGACGAGGGTGTAACCCTTTTCGGTACAGGTGGGAGCGATCACTTCCTCTTCAAACTCGTGGCCGAGTGCGGGAGAAACGAGGTCTTCCTCGGTAAACTCATCTACCTTTGCTTCGCCGCAGGTTTCACATACGTACTTCACGCCTGCACCGTATTCACAGCCTACCTCAACGGCTGTGCCGTCCTCGGGCCAAGTGTGACCGGTAGCTTCGACAACGGCATCTTCAACCTTATGGTCGCATCCTTCACGTGAGCACTTATACGTACCTATACCGTCTTCCGTACAGGTAGGTGCCTTGTAATCCTCGTCGGACGTATCAAGTACGAGATCGTGTCCGAGGGAAGTGCTTCCCTCTACCGCAGACAACTCGCCGTCAGCCTTTCCGCATACGGTACAAGCCTTACCTGCCTTTGCAGGCTCGGTGCAGGTTGCATCTTCGAAATATGTTTCATAGCTGTGCTCACCCGTTGCGGGAAGTGTCTGCTCTTCCTCAGCATCGCAACCGTCAACAGTACAGTATACCTTAACCTTACCGTCTTCGCCGCAGGTAGCGTTGGCGCGTGTGCCTTCTATCTCAGCCCACTTGTGAGCAGGGGCGATCGCCTTATAGCCGAGATCCGCACCGCAGAGCTCGCACTCGTACTTACCCGTTCCTGATTCGGTACAGGTAGCTTCCTTTAAGGTGTCTACGAGTACTGCAGAATGGCCGTCAGTGTCAACTGCAACTTCGTCCTTCGTCTCCTCATAGTCACAGCGTGTACATACGACGAGAGTATATCCCTTTTCAGTACAGGTGGGAGCGATCACTTCTTCTTCAAGCTCGTGACCGAGTGCATCTTCCTTACGGTCGTCCGTGAACTCGTCCATCTTTACCTCGCCGCATCCGTTTTCACAGATATACTTCACACCTGCACCGTGTTCACAGCCTGCCTCGACCTCTTCGCCTTCCTCAGACCACTTATGGCCCAGTGCCGCTTCGGACTTGGAAACCGTATAGTCGCAGCGTGAGCAATAATACGTTCCCACGCCTGCGTCGGTACAGCTCTGTGCCTTATAATCTTCATTTGAAGTGTCAAGTACAAGGTTGTGACCGAGGGGTTTGTTGTCCTCACCCTCAACGGCTTTTGTCTTGATTACCTCTTCACATATCTCGCATACCGAATTGATCGATGCGGACTCCGTGCAGGTAGCTTCTACAAGCACGTCCTTTAATACGTGACCGTAATCGGTCTGTTCATAAACCTCTTCGCCACATTCGCACGTCTTTTTAACAATACCTTTGTTTTCACAGTCTGCCTTTTTGACGACAGTCTCGACCCACTCATGAACGTGCTCTTCGGCATGGACAGCGGGAACGAGTGTAAAAATCATCATACATGCAAGAATGATGGCAATAAATCTTTTACTGTTCATTTTTTCCTCCGTTTTTTGTTTTAAATTTGAATAAGATAGATAATGGATATGCGCCCTTTTTCTTTTCCTCGTATTTACTTCTCCTCTCACCTCACACAATTTATATAATGTTACTCAATATCAATATTTTATTTCCGTTTTCACGTGCAAACTCTTGACATATGGGTTAAAATATATGTAGGAGCGCTGTCTGTCTTTTCGTAGAGTAAATCACTCTGAGAAAACTTTCATATTCCTACAAAAAGCAATTCCATTTGTCTGCGCTTCGTTTCAAGGGACGGATGAACATATCTGTCCATGGTTATCTTCACGTTGGAATGTCCGAGTATCTCGCTTAACGATTTTACGTCAAAGCCTTCTTCAACGCATCTTGTGGCGAAAGTATGGCGCAAAATATGAAAATTGTATTCAGGAAGTCCGCATAGCTCAAGCTGTCTTTTGTAAAAATACAAATACGACCTGGGTTCCTCGGGAGTTTTTCCTGCACTGAGCAGATAGTTTTCGTCATCGCACCCACCAAGATGCATTTCAGCCAAACACTCAGCAAGAAAAGAACTGAGTGGGATCTCACGGCATGAGGAATGTGTCTTTGGCGTATCCAAAACCACCCTTGTTTTCCGGCCCCCAGCCCCATCCGAATAATCGTGCAAGCGAAGAAGCGTGTGATTTACGTACAGTACGTTACTTTTCAGATCAATATCCTTCCATCGCAGGGCACACAGCTCACCTATTCTGAGTCCCGTATACATAGCCAGTAATATGCCGAACTCCCTGGGCCTGTGTCGGTTTTTCAGAAGATGCGCTTCAAGGGTCAACCGTTCACAGGTCGGCATGACTTCGATCTTCTTTTCTTTCCTTTTAACTATATACTGCGGCACTCTCATTTTCAGCTTTCCGGCGGGAATACAGTCCTTTTCCTCCGCATAGCTAATGATCGATCTGAACACGGATAAAATGTCGTGGATGGTTTTCTCAGACAGCTTTTTTCCCGCAGTCCCGGTATACTTATCATAAAGCATTTCTTCAATCTGCCCATCCTCGATCTGCATAATGTCACTGTGTGCAAAATAAGGGTCAATATGCTTCTCAATTAAATACCGATACCTTACGTACGTACTGTTCTTAACGTACCGCTTTTTGTCCTCAAGCCAACTGATTGACAGATTTCCGAAATATGTCACCACATCCTTCCCCTCACCGAACCTCACGCGGTCTTCATATTCATAACCGAACACACTTCTCTCTCCGCAAAGACCTCTGCCCACCTCACACCCGAGGTAAGCTCCGCTTGTTCTTGCTTGCATCAGATCTTTCTGTTCCTTCTTCGTCGGCAAATGCTTACTCATATTTTCGACCATACCTTTCTTTATAGTATATAATTATCAACAGGTTGTAAAGCTCTCAAAAGTATATAAATAATCACACGACTATATCGTTGTTCCAAATGCAGTGTTTATGAGATCTGCAGGCATGGTATTTATATATTTTGACATCATGCCTCGGGTATAAATTAACAATTTGTTAATTTATCAATTTCCGGGCGATTAACACTTGAAAAAACTGAAAATGTGTAGTATAATTAGGACGATTATAAGAATATTATGTTATCTCATCAATTGAGTTTTATTAACATATTATTTTCGTTTGGAAATCTTTTCTCAGAGTGATTTACTCTATGAAACAGATTTCTTTTTTTGTTATTCACTATATTTACGAACAGTACTGTCAAAAAGTGACAAAAAAACAGTGCTCGGATACAAAAAATATCCAAGCACTGTTTTTTTAGTGCGCTTACTTCCGAAAAAACATTTTTTCAGGTGCAAGCGCACTTTGTCATTTGTTATTCTGTTATTCAAAATCGGGCCAATGATGAGGGAAATTGCGTACAACGTTGTTAAGTGCCTTGACGGAGTCGGCGATTATCATATCTGAGTCGGGTCTGTCGCAGTAGATGATCTTGCGTCTGCTCTCGTCGATGGCATAGCTTCTGTCATCGCACAGAACCGGCGCAGGAATGATGGAGTACGTCATGGACTCGGGAAGTGTGATCGCCGCAACGCCCATGTAGTCGCACATGACCTTCGTCCAGTCGGGGCTGTCGAACTGATAGTCGGAACAGTCGAGACGGGGGAGAGTATCCTTGATGAATCTCGCGGGAGTGTTGTTACCCTCGATCTTTGCAAGGTCTTTCTTGTCCATTACAATTTTAACGGATCCGATGGGATCGCAAGGAAGCATGATAAGCGGGATGTCCATGTCGAGAAGCATCTGAGATGCTACGAAGTCCGCGTGCATATTCCACTCGTGGAAGGGTTTGCCGATGTAGTCGTCGGTAAGGCAGTTACCGCCGAGCCATACTACGCAGATCTTTTCCTTGACGGAGGGATCCATAAGGCAGGCGTTTACCGCGCTGGAGCAGGGTCCTGTGGTGATGACGTAGATGATCTCGTCGTACTTGTGAGCCATTTCGATGATGAAGCGAGCTGACGCACAGTCCACGGGAGCATGACCCTCATTGTGGGTGATCTGCTTCTCGGGACCCATGTTCAGGGGAAGTTCTTCAGGGGAGATGCCCAGCGCCCAGTATACCTGAGCCGCCCTGCCGAGACTCGTTCTTACGATGGTGGACGTCTTGGTGTATCGGGGCTCCGCATAGTGAGCAACCGCGTTGACGCCGAGAACCTCCAATTTTTCGTGACCGTAGGCGTACATAAAGGTGTACTGATCGTCGATCTCCGCAGAGAAGTCACCGTCCATAATGACCTTCTTCACTCTGTCGTTTTTAATGTCCTGCAGTATCTGTTCGGGTGTCATAATAGTTTTTCCTTTCTTAAAATAACGATTTTGTGTCGTAAATATTATAACATGTCACACAGGGAAATTCAACGGATTAATGAAAAATAGTACGGAAGATGTGTGATGCAAAGTCTTACCCTCACAAAAACAGAAAGGACCACAGACGTTTTCATCCATGCTCCTTCGGTTTCATTAATACATAGCTGTCAGGTCACTTTACCTGCTTGTCAATTCAGCTTTGCCGCGAGCTCCGCGACTCTTGCCTCAAATCTTTCGCGGAACCCGTACCAACCTTCCTTCGCTTTAAGAACGTCAAGTATCTGCAGTGCAGCCTCGTAATGCTCCAGCGCTTCTTTGAGCTCGCCTCTGTCTTCATGATACTCCGCCAAGCTGTCGGTAATAAATATAAGTGAATACAGCGACTCGCTGAACTCTATTGATGCGGCGTTCCACTTTTCTTCACCCTCAAGCACCTCCGCCTTCAGCCTCAGCTTTGAAAAATATATCTCCGGGATAATGTCGATAGCCTTTTTCGCACTTTCGAGATCTCCCTTTGCCTTATAAGCATACGCCATAAACCGGCAGGCATCATACCTCACAGCGTCATCGCAGGTCACGTCAATTATTCTTGATGCGATATCAATAACCGCATCGGGTTCTTGCTCGCAGTCCATAACGTAAAGTCTGTTGATAAGAAGCACGTCGTTATCCAGATATTCCGCAAGGCCTTCGTCGATGATTTTTCGTGCTTCATCTGGATCGCTTTCGCGATATTTCCAGCTATCTTTCGCAATAGCAAGGGCCCTCTCGCCGATCTCTTTCCGATCATAGTCAAAAAGCACGTCCATAGACACGCCGAAATAGCTTGCTATAACAGGGGCAAGGGTTATGTCGGGCAGGGCAATATTGTTTTCCCATTTGCTTACCGCTTGAAATGAAACACCGATACTGTTTGCAAGCTGTTCCTGGGTAATGCCGCGCATCTTACGCAGCTCTTTGATTTTGTTTCCTATATTCATACATACACCTCAGTTTATATTAGGCGGCGCCTGCCTTGTGTATATATTATATCACGGTCACAGCCCGCAGACAATAACCGCTTAAACGAGATTTTTCAACTGTGGGTTGAATGACCTGCGTGTATCGCACTAAGATACTTTCTGTTGATTCTTTCCATCAAGTATATGCTCTTATGCTGTGAAAAATCAGGGTGTGTCATTGGCCCGTCTTACGAGCCATGCCACACCCTGATTTATATTATCAAATTATCTGTTTACTACGATTCTCACAGCTTCGTCACAAAGTCAGCGAGCACCTCGGAAATTTTTATCTGCTGAGGACATACGGCTTCACAGCTTCTGCAGCCTATGCAGGCGGAAGGCTTCTTGTTGTCTTCGAGTGCATCGAGTGCCATGGGGCAAGGAATCCTCCGCCGGAATATACGTGCTCGTTGTAAAGCTCGATAAGCCACGGAATGTCAAGCTCCATGGGACAGTGCGCGGTGCAGTAACGGCAGGATGTGCAGGGCTGTGTGCCCTTAGACGTCATATCCCTTGCGATGGAGAGGAGGGCTTCCGTTTCATCCTTTGAGGTAGCCTTATCCTCTTCAAAGATGGCGATATTCTCTCTCATCTGTTCGTAGTCGGACATACCCGAGAGGACAACGACAACCCCGGGGATGCTCTGAAGGAAGCGGAACGCCCATTCCGTGGGGGTACACTCGGGGCGGAGTGCGCGGAGCTTTTCCTTGTACTGAGGAGCCATTTTGCAAAGGCTTCCGCCGCGGAGAGGCTCCATTACCCAGATCGGAATGTTCATGGAATTGAGGAGCTCCACCTTAGCCTTTGCGTTCTGGAACTCGTAGTCAAGCCAGTTGAGCTGTATCTGACCGAACTCCATATCCTTGCCGTAAACGTCGAGGAAGCGCTTCGTGGTGTCGATGTTGCCGTGAACGGAGAAGCCGAGGTGACGGATACGTCCGTTTTTCTTCTGTTCAAGAAGGTATTCATACGTTCTGTACTGAGGGTCAAGATACTGCTCGATGTTCAGCTCGCACACGTTGTGAATGAGGTAGAAGTCAAAATAGTCCACCTTCAGGCGCTTAAGCTGTTCTTCGAATATCTCCTCGACCTTGCCCATGTTGTTAAGGTCATAGCCCGGGAACTTTGTTGCAAGGTAAAAGCTGTCTCTCGGGTATTCGGAAAGGACTTCACCCATGGCACGCTCAGAATTTCCGTCGTGGTAGCCCCAAGCTGTATCATAATAGTTGATCCCCTTCCCCATAGCGTAAGAGACCATCTCCTTTACCTTGGGAACGTCAACGTCGCTGTGACTCTCGCCGTGGGGCAGACGCATGGTGCCCATGCCGAGGGATGAGAGCTTCAGATTCTGAAAATCATTATAGATCATGCCTGTTTCTCCTTATGTAACGATATTTTGTTTACCAATCATATTAATCTCCATTCTGCCGCTAAAGCGTCAGCACAAATAGGAATGA
>CAYYRY010000063.1:0-5024 GCA_964474245.1 uncultured Ruminococcus sp.
ACGTCGGTCCCGGACGTGCGGGTGCGCCCGGATGCTACGAGACTCAGAGGCTGACCCTAAATCTTTTCGATCCCGGTGACACCCGTGAGCCCGATCAGGGAGGATACGTTGACGTACCTTCATGGATGTCCCGCGACGGGCGGGAGCATTGGTACTTCCTCACCCATCACGGAAAGCAGGAGGATTATGCGGATTGCCGTCCCACCTCGCTCCTGTCCGTAACCTGGGTGGATGGCTGGCCCATGATAGGCAAGCTGCCTGAGGGGGACGTATATACTACGGGAGTTCCCACCGTTGAGGCGACGCAGTACGACGGCACGGGCATCACACCCGATGCGGATGCGACCCGTCACCATCCCCATGCAAGGATAATTCCGGGAGTTATGGAGTATACCCTTGAGATGCCTCCCATCAAGGGGGATCATAAGGTGTGCCGTTATCAGGACAGCGATAACTTCGGCTCAGGTGAGTTTGGCGGTGAGCAGAACAGCACGGCAGAGCGCCTCTCCCCCAACTGGCAATGGAATCACGCACCGAGACGCACTCACTACAGCTTATCCGAAAGAGAGGGGCATATGCGGCTTTACGCATTCCCCACCGTTGACGGTACGGACGATTTCTTCAAGATAGGCAACGTGCTGTGTCAGAGATATCTGACCTTTGAGCGAGTTTTGGCGGAGATAAAGATGGACCTGTCTCACATGGTGCCGGGGCAGGAGGCGGGACTCTCTCATTTCAACGGCGGCGTTGACTTCTCCTCCATAGGTGTGAAAATGGGTAATGACGGAAAACTCTGCCTGTGCGTTGACTTGAAAGAGACGGAGCTTGAGGCAAATAGCCGTGAGATCATATTCAGAACCGTGGTTGAGTCCGACCTTGTGAACCACTTCTTCTACAGTACCGACGGTGGCAAATCCTTCACGGAGACAGGCAGCGGATTCGTCCCCTGCACGGGCAACTACCGCGGGGATTATATAGGTATGTATACCTATAACAACGGAATTTCCGCAGATGTCCCCAAACACTGCGGCGGATGGGTGGACGTGGATTACTTCAGGTATGAATATTGATTGGATTTTTATGGTAATTCTCACACCAAAGGCTTGACAATTTATTTTCGATGTGTTATAATCAAATTGGAGGTATTGGGTAATGTTGCAGTATTGGTTTTTATAATTATATTATTTTTTCGTGTTCCCAAACTTTTCTGTGCAGGAGGAATTAGTATGAAACAAACATATCATGCGAATGGTCATATGTATCTCCTTATATGTCAAAAAGTTTCGATTGGGTTTGAATGTAAATTAATTTGGTACAGTTAAGCGCAGGAGTCATAGGGTACTTCTGCGCTTTTTAGTAATAATTATGATGTTAGATTATTGAAGGGAGAATTTATTATGAAATGCAGTAAAAAAATCATGATGATAACCACAATACTTATCGTCCTTTTGATACTCCCGATTCCTACGTCAGCTGCGGGTGTTGTGTACGAAAGTGAAAGTAATAATTATTACAATGAAGCTGATTTGACACTTGATGACAATACCAATTACGGGACAATCAATACCGCGTCCGATATAGATTGGTGGAAAATCACCTTTGATAGTGATGGAATGGCTAATATTTATCTTGGAAGTGTACCAAGTGGATGCGATTATAAAATCGAATTTTTTGCATACAACTCCATAAACAGAGTTGCTTATTCAGACAAATCATCAAATTCAAATGAGTTTATGCAATGCAGGGTTAGTGCAGGATACTCATATTATGTTAAGGTAAGTTCATCCAGCGGGTACTCAGATTCATATTATCGATTACGAATTAAAAACTATGATTTTGGGAATGCAAAAATATTTACTACTGATTGCATTGATATAAATACTCGTCCAAGTGCGACGAATGCGTTACCATACATATGGGATATGGGGTATGGCGGTCAAGAATATTTGAACAATACAGTAGGACCTGCATATGACGCATTCCCATCAAGTTGGATTTTTGTGGTGCGTAATCACGGCGGTAACGGACGAATACGTTTTGACGGGTCATCGACCAATATAACAAGATTGTTTGCTAAAAACTATAGCGGAATATCAAGTAGTAATAGGTCCATAGAGAGTTATTCAAGCAATGCTTTAAGCGGAGTTCGTTTAGCAATTTTCTTGGGTTGTGAAACCGGTGGAACACACAGTACCTACGGAAATTTGGTGGATATGGCTTTAAATAAAGGAGCAGCGGTTGCTCTTGGCTGGAACAAAACCATAAAAACTGGTGATGGAAATAAATGGACGGAGGTTTTCTTCGAAGAGTGTACAAATGGTTACTGTATAGAACAAACGCTCTTTGAGACTCGATTGGCATTACAAAATGAAAGTTTACTTGATTATGAAACCATAATTGATATATATTATGGAGCAAGTAATATATCCGGAGTAGCTATGTAACAGAGCCCCGAATATGATTGAAAATGCTTAGCTGTAGGAGGAATGAATATGAAAACAAAGATAATTTTTGCAATACTCGTCGTATTATTAATACTGTCCATCACGGCAAGCATCACCGTTTTTGCCGTGGCAGAATTACCCGAAGCCGTTGAAGAAAGCACTCCCGTAAGTCCCGTTGTTCCGTCAGGTAAAACGGTTGATTCAGGGGAATACAGCCGAGAGGGTGCAGTCTCTGTAAAGAACGTAAAACTGACAAACGGAGACTCCGTGTCACTCAAATATAAGGGTACGCGCAACAATTCGTTGGGTACTTATACCGACATATATACCGACAGCGACAAGCATGAGTACCGCTTCAGCGAAAAGAACACCTTATTAATGAAGAATATAAGTTCTGCCAAGTACGTTGATGCGGTATATGAGATCAAAAACAAGGACGTTGAAATAGATACGACGGAAAAAGCGGAAAATGCAGCCCGTACGTATGCAAAGGAGATTTTCGGAGGCGAGATCGACGGCTATTCAACGGTGTACACTCGGTTTGACGAGAGGAATAAGGAATATTTCTTTACTTTCGCTCCCACCTACGGCGAGGACGGATTCATTATCGGCAACAAGTGTCACGTAAGCATACTTGCCGACGGAACGCTCGTAAGCTGTTCTATGACAGACAAGGATGATTTTACGGATCTTGATGCAAGTACCTTGGAAGGCGTGAAGAAAGACTGGGTATACGCCAACTGTGACAGCCTTATTAAGACCTTGTACGGTGAAGAGATGGAGTCTTACGAGATATCTAAAGTTCGTGTTGTGAAAGTCGGCGAAATATATAAGCTGCTCGTACTTGCTGACATTACTGTAGATGATATTACTGTTGCGGAGGCGTTCTACTGTGAGATCAACTAAAGCAGTAATTTTCTCGGCTTTACTAATAATAGCCATAGTTACGGTCAATGCCGTAACGGTATTCCATTTGGTAAATTACTTTAATATACGTAATGAAAAAACGGACGACGGTGAGATTGAACTGTCCCACGTTCCGGATACGATGATCATTTACGGCGGAAACGGCGAAGTATATCGCTCGGATGCTGTGCACAGTAATCGGATAATAGATATTGCAACGACTAATAAAAACCGCATTGTGATGAATGAATACTTAATGGAATATGACGTTATAAATCCCGCCGAGACAGGCGAGACGTATATTGAATATCTGTTTGATGAAAACGTGACGTTTGCCATTGACCTCCAATATGAAAGACGCGTAATTACGACGAAGCAGATATATTTCATTATGACCGGTGAATATAACGGTATGTTTTGCGTAAATACGGATGAAGGTCTTAAAACCTTCGGAAGACTTAATCCGGATCAGTATTTGCTGGAAATAGTTGAGGGAACTCTTGATTAGAATAAACTGATACTACCGTTTGATAAAACGGTGCGACCGCTGACAAAGTTCGTCAGCGGTCGTTTCGTATTATTTTGGTTCTGCTGTTGTGTTTAGAAAAATAATAGACAAAACGTCAAAGGAGACGGTATTTGTATATTTTTATCTTAGTGCGACAGTCTCTTATTCCTGCGCGATGCTGAAGCGTACGTCACCCGTGTCGGTTTTGACCTCGCACCTGCCGCCCGTGAGGGACTTCGGTACTTCGACTTTTCCCGTGTCGCTCTCTGTGAAGAATACTTTTTCTGTGAGAAGGGTACCCGTCACGTCGCCTGTGTCGGTCTCGACGTATATTTCGTCAGCGTCGCTGAGGTCAAGCTTTACGTCACCGGTGCTTCTCTTGACGTTTATTTTGCCGTCGGCCATGACGTCCGTTAAGGTCACGTCCCCCGTACTTCCCTCGGTGGTGAGACTATCGCAATTGACGGACGTCATTGTAACGTCTCCCGTGGTGACCTTTACCGACAGGTCTCCGCAGGCGACGCTTTTGAGCGTCACGTCTCCCGTCGTGGTGGCAACGTCCGCCTTAACGAGGGACGTGTTTTCAAGGATGACGTTACCCGTGCTTGACTCTACCTGCAGGCTGTTTGAAACGTCCGATCTGCAGGTGACCTCTCCCGTACTGACGGACACGTCAACTTCCGCGAAAATGAAGCCCTCGGGGATTGTGACGTCGCCCGTAGAGGTGGATATCATAACAGAGGTGCACTCCGATTCGGGAAGGTATACGGTAATTTTCGGGGAGCCGAAACTGAAAAGGCTTATGTAGTCATACCATTTGCGGCTGTCCTTGAGACTTATTGTGAGCTTGCCGTCGCGTAATTCGACAGTGTGCCCAAGCTTTTCTTCCTCTCGGCATACAACCTTGCAATAATCTCCGTCTGACGGGAGAAGGGTGACGTCTGCAGTATCCGTGTCGATGGATATTTCCGTGAAGCTGACTTTTACCTCGTGGGTATTGGTTTTAAATTCCGACGTGCCGACAGACGTGAAATCAAAGTCTGCTGCAGCCAAGGATACTGCAAACGTAATGAGACCGATGACGGTGAGAACGGTGGCGGTGACGAGCCATCTTTTCGTGTTCTTCTTCATTTTTTGTTTCCTCCCTTGATAAAACAGCTCTTGCT
>CAYYRY010000063.1:5034-9157 GCA_964474245.1 uncultured Ruminococcus sp.
TATTGTGAGTCTTTTCGTCAGTTTCAGGATGCCTTTTGTTGCCATTATGCATCCGTAGAACATGAAGATGGATATACCGCCGCAAACGAGGGCGGCACCGACTGTGGCGAAACCCGGCAGTACTCTGCCCAGTACGGCAAAGATAATACCCGATACTAAGCCACCGATGGAGCATATGAACAGTGAAAGATCCACTGCCCACAGGGAAATTACCAATGACCATACTACTGCGTATAGAGATATGGCGACGGATACGGCGGCGATGAGAAGAGACAGCCATATGGGAGAACCAAGCACGATAAGCACCACTTCCCACGCTTTGATGGATCTTTTGGGCGTAGTTTTCGCTGTTACTGTTTTAGTCAGATGTGTATCTTCTGTTATGCAGCTTATTATCTCATCTGCAGACCCAACCCGCGCTACAGCTTCCTCCTCTGTGAGTCCGTCCTCCATGAGATCGTCAATCATCTCGCTGTAGAACGTCAGGTGATCTTCAAGCTCATTTGGCGGCAGGGCACCAAGTCCGTCACTCAGACGGCTTAAAAACTCAGCTTTTGTCATTATTATCATCCTCCCTTGTTACGAATCTGTAGATGGCCATGATCTCATTCCAATCTGCTTTGAACTCTTCAATGCGTCTAAGACCTGCATCGGTGATACTGTAATACTTACGGAGCCTTCCGTTATGCTCCACACTTCGCACCGTAAGCATGGATGCACCTTCAAGTCGCTTCAGTATGGTGTACAGCGTGGATTCCGACAGCTCCGCGTAGGGCTTCACGTCTTTGATTATCTTATAACCGTAGGAGTCTTCGCTTTTGATCGCAGACAGTACGCAGATGTCCAAAAGACCACGCTTCAGTTGATTGTCCATGTTGATCTCCTTTCTCAGTGGTATGTGTATATAGTATGATGATCGTATATACTTCAGATTGCGTAATACATCATATCACGAAGTATTGTTTTTGTCAAGAGGATCGTCAAAAAAATACCGGCAGAGATGTAATTAACTCTGCCGATTCAGGAAAATATTCATTTTTATCTTTATACGGAGATCACTTCAAGGTATCCTCCTTGCCGCGGTATACCACAAGCTTACAGAAGAGGAATTCGAGGACGAAGTTTGCGAGCATGGTCACGATAAGTATCAAGTAATCGTTTGCGCCGGCTGCTTCGGCTAAGTCGCCGAGATATGTGGACAGGGGGGTGAACACTAAATAAAAACCGAATACCTTCGCCATGGCAACGGGGACGTTTGCCGCAGACTTAAAGGTATAGCGGCGGTTTAAGGTGAAGTTCCAAAGGATGGAGAGTACGAGAGATATGAGGTATGGGATCCAATAGTCTTTGATGAATATTTCAAGGAGGGAAAAAGAACCTAACTGAATAATACCTGCAGATGCGGAAAATAAGGTGAATTTTACAGCCTGCCATAGGGGCATTTTGTTTTCTTTCATATTTATAATTATGCCTTTCTTTGATTAAATGCTGACAGACTTTCATAGCCGGGGACAAATAGGTATGAAAAGCTGCATACACTATCAGCGATCGTATTTCAGACCCTGCTTTGCATTTTTGCTTTGTGTGCCTCTGAGCTGTTAACATTATACCATGGGTGAGTGATAAATTCAATGATAATTTTGATAAGTGAGGGACTTTTCGTATGCTTAGCGGAATAAAGCCTCCCCGAATATTTGAAGTAATACTCGGGGAGGCTTATATGGTATTAATATTCCTCTTCTGAGAGCTTTAAGCCTGACTGATCAGAAGCTGCCTCCGCCTACGTTTCTTGAGGCGCCGTCATCGGAGCCTGAATCCTTGGATTCCCTCTTTGTACGGGTGACCTGACTGTAGAGGAATGTGTCTCTTGACTCGGTTATATTAAGACTGCCGTTCTTAACGTAGTCCTTTGCCATATCCCGGCGCATAACACTCTTAAGCTTGCCTTTCATACTACCGGTTATGATAAGAGCAACGATGAATCCTATCACAACAGCGATTATTAGATTACGTCCTGTTTTGAACGGGAAGCCGTTTATCTGGCCGTTGATCTGATATTCACACGCGTCTGCAAATGTGTGTAATGCACTTGCGTAATTTCCGTCAGACAGGTCGGAGGTGATCTTATCGGTGATGCTGTCGATGTCATCTACAGATATTGCCGCAGCACCGAGGTTCTTGCCGTTTGAAAGAATGCGGAAGTTTCTTGTATCCATATCGATGAGGATGAGAACCGCATCACGCTCGTCGCCTATGCCGAGTCCGCTGTTTTCGAAATAGTAGTTAACGTATTCGTCGACATCCATTTCACCGGTGCCGTTGACGGTGGCTATGGCAAGCTCCACCTTGAATTCGTCGGTGATACTGTCAAGCTTTTCCTGAAGACCTGCTTCTTCAGCATCCGTCAGGATGTCAGCCGTGTCGTTAAGTCTCTTCACGTCGGGCGTGGGGACGTATACGTCGTCGGCAAACACAGTTACCGCTGACGTTACGCAAAGGAAGAGGACAAGGATAAAGAGTAAAATTTTCTTAGTCATATCAAGCCCTCCTTATAACAGCCACAGCAGGTATGACAGGGCAAATACAGCCGCACCTACGATACCTGTGAGACCGAATAACCATTTCTTGTATGCACCGTTGTCAACGGGAAGATCGCCTACGAACTTACCCGTCTGTCCGTTCATGGCAAAGCTGTATTTTTTGCCGTTCCAGCTTGTGTTCAATATCCATACGGGATACAGGGCGTATTTAGCTCTTCCGTTATTGAGGTTGATGCTCGTGATTTTGGGAATAACTGTGTCATAGCTGCTGTCAACGGTCTTTAAAAATTCGTCTGAGGTACTTTTCTCGATCCTTTCGTTAGCGCGGGTGATGCTGTCTTCAGCATCTACGTCGTATTTGTCTGCGAGATATCCTGCGAGATATGCACCGTTGAATGGAACAGCCTCCGTTACCTTAAATGGTTCAATGGATTCCATAAGCACATCATCCATCTTGGTGGAGCCGTCTACGGGAACACTTGAAAAGCCTATACTGCCGCCTCTGACTATGGAGTAATAGCTTGTTTCAGTATAATCGTAGCTGTCGGTGCTCCACTTTCGGATCTTTGTACCGTCATATCTGATCTGTGCGGATGCGTCCGTGTCGAAGAGCCATACGGGAACGTAAACTCCCTTTACTTCGTCGATATGGTTCTGATCCTTGAATACCTTGGGAAGAAGAGTCTTGCCGAGGTAATGCTTTTTCAGTGCATCTACGGCGGCCTTCTTGTCGTACTTGAAGGGGATAATAAGGTCGGGCTTCAGGTCTCCCGAGAAATGTCCCTTCATAACTACCGGGCTTCCGCAGAAGGGACAAGCAGTGGCGCCCGTAGTTTCGTCAGAAACAACTTCACCTCCGCAAGATTCACATAAGTATACGCGAAGTCCTTCTGCTTCACCGGTCTGCCACTCGGCACCGGCGGTGGCATCCCAATTCATTTCACTTTCTTTGAAATTATCGATTGCCTGCTGTTCAGCTTCCATTGCCGCTACGTCAAACTCAGAGTCGCAGTAGGGGCACTTCAGCTTTTGTACTTTAGTGTCGAACTCAACTCCACCGCCACAGCATGGGCATTTGTATTCCTGCAATGTTGACAAGGGTAGTCACTCCTTTCTTTTTTGTGCCTGACATCCTTAGTGCAACTTAAGTATTTTGAATACCGTTGCGGTAAGGACTGATCAGGTTTTATTAGTACACATCATAGGTTATGACTTGTTTTTTGAGGGGCGTCGGGCTTCTTTGCACCGCATTCAGTGCAGAAGTTACGCTTGTTCAGCTCTCCGCAATCGGAGCATATCCAATACCCGAGTCGTGCGGCCTTTGCCGATTCGCAGACTCCTTGGTACTTATCGGGTATGGGCCCAAAATAATTTGCCCGAATTGCACTTATACGGATGCGAACAGCCTGTTCTTCTTCGGGAGTGAGAGCTTCTTCATGACAATCCCCGTGAGCTTTCACTGTCATCAAACGATATCTCCGTTGTCGAAAACATCACCGCACTCGGGGCAGAACTTGGGGGCCTTTGAGGGGTCCTCGGGTGTCCAGCCGCATTTGTCGCACTTGTACTGAGGTACACCCGCA
>CAYYRY010000064.1:0-9010 GCA_964474245.1 uncultured Ruminococcus sp.
CAAGGCAGTTCTCCGCCGTTATGCCGCGCACGACAATCAGAACGAGGATGAAGTCATCAAATTTGAAAACATTGAGATCAGCCTTCAGAAGTATGAGCTGAAACTCAACGGTAAGCCCGTTGACATCCCCCCCAAGGAGCTTGAGCTTCTCTACTTCCTCGCATCAAACTTTAACCGTGTATTCACCCGTGACCAGCTTCTTGACAAGGTTTGGGGCTTTGACTATCTCGGAGACTCCCGTACCGTTGACGTACACGTCAAAAGACTACGCGAAAAGCTTGAAGGCGTGTCAGACAAATGGTCTCTCAAGACAGTTTGGGGCGTTGGCTATAAATTTGAACACATTCAGTAAAACATCGTAAACAAATAACCGTTGCGTATTTCCGCAACGGTATTTGTACTTTCACGAAGCTGTGATTTTCATTTGGAAAGGAGCGTTTTTGCGTGTTTAAAAGTGTATTTATCAAATATGTTACGGCGTTTTTGCTTATAAATATATCATGTATGATAATCCTCACGTCCATCATCACATCACTGGTAAACAACTATAACGCCGACGTCAAAGCCAACACGCTGAAGAATGCCGCAACGTACGTATCTGATTACACAAGTGAAGCTATGGAATATTCAGATTACGGCTCTCTTGCAGAATATATAGGGCTCTATCCTGTTACGCTTCACAGATATCTCGATATCATGAGCGTAAACGTAGATAATTTTGTAATGCTTATATCGGACGAAAACGGCAAGGTCATTCTCTCCGGCGGATCTGAGGCAGCACGCAGCTTCGGCGGAGAAGACGGTATCTTCTCTGAAGACGAACCGGCAGTTATGATACCGGAATCCTATATCGATACCCTGCAGACCACTGATCATTTCGAAACAGTCTCTGATTTCGGAGGTATATTCGCCGAGGACTATGCGGTGTATTCAATGCCCCTGTTTTCCTCTGAAGGGAAATTTATCGGCGCAGTCCACGCCTGTTCTGCCAATTCCGGAATGAACACACTTCTCAACGGAACTATCCGCACAATTTTTATGTCAACTCTATGGATAATGCTTGCAATGCTCGTTGCTGTATACTTCATCAGCGAAAGACTTATGTCCCCCATCAAAGCCATGAGCCATGCGGCTAAAATGTTTGCCAAAGGAAAATTCGACGTGCGCATTCCCGTTTACGGAGACGACGAGGTTTCAGAGCTTGCAGAGGCATTCAACAATATGGCGTCGTCCCTCGCCACCAATGAAGAGATGCGCCGAGTGTTCCTCGCCAACGTTTCCCACGATCTGAGAACTCCCATGACCACGATATCAGGCTTCATCGACGGAATTTTGGATGGCGCCATCCCCCCTGAGAAGCATGAGTACTACCTCGGTGTTATTGCTACAGAGGTCAGAAGACTTTCACGCCTCGTATCATCTCTTCTTGATATTACAAAGATACAGGCAGGTGAGCGCAAATTCACCAAGATTTCCTTTGACATCTGTGAAATGTGCAGGCAGGTTCTCATATCTTCCGAGCAGAGGATCGAAAACAAGCATCTCGACGTAGAATTCAAATGCGACAGTGACAATATGTATGTCATCGGTGATACGGATGCCATATATCAGATAGTATATAATCTTTTCGACAACGGAATCAAATTCTCCTCTGACGGCGGAAAATATATAATTGAGATCAAGGATGCCGGTCAGAAGATCGAAACGAGTATCTATAATGAAGGTGTCGGTATTCCGGAAGAGGATCTTCCCTACGTTTTCGACAGATTCTATAAAAGCGATAAGAGCCGCGGTCTTGACAAGACCGGAGTTGGTCTGGGTCTGTACATTGCCCGTACCATACTTGAAGCTCATAACGAAACAATAAAGGTCGAAAGTGAGCACGGCAAGTGGTGCCGCTTCTCATTCACTCTTCCTAAGGGGACAGTCCCTAAGAACACCATGCTCCCCGACAACATCAGACATTAAACGGAGGTCAGTTTTGATATATAATTACGTTGCAACCTGTCTTTTCGGTCTTGAAGGACTTTTGGGCGAGGAGATCGACTCCCTCGGATACAAGAGACTTGAAACCATCGACGGCAGGATAATGTTTGAAGGCGACGCATCTGCCGCCGCAAGATGTAATATCGGTCTGCGCTTTGCCGAAAGACTGTTTCTGTCCATAGGCTCCTTTACCGCTTACTCCTTTGACGAGCTTTTTGAAAAGACAAAAGCTCTTCCCATTGAAGATTTTCTCGGGTATTCCGACGAATATCCCGTCAGCGGTCACTCCATTAAGAGTAAATTATATTCCGTTCCCGATTGTCAGAGGATAATCAAGAAAGCCATGTCTGTTAAGCTCGGCGGTATATACGGAGTATCCAAACTCCCCGAGGACGGCGTGAGAAAGAAGATCGAGTTCTTTATTCTTAAGGATAAGGTCACCGTAATGATCGATCTGTCGGGTACTGCCCTTCACAAAAGAGGCTACCGTCCCGAGACCGTTGCGGCTCCTCTCAGAGAAACTCTCGCTGCCGCCATGGTAAAGCTGTCCCGTCCGAGAGAGGGAGTACTTCTCCGTGACCCCTTCTGCGGATCCGGAACCATTGCCATAGAGGGGGCAATGATGATGAAAAATATTTCCCCGGGAATAAACCGCACCTTTTCTTCCGAAAGCTTTAATCTCTTCCCTGAAGGTATCTGGAAGAGAGCACGCGAGGAAGCCGGAGACATAATAAAGCAGAGCTGCGATTTTGAAGCCTTCGGATCAGATATCGACAGCGAATGTGTTCGGATTTCAAAGGAAGCAGCCGTCAGAGCAGGTGTCTCCGACATAACCCGATTCGAGGTCGCAGATGCTCTCAGCATCACGACAGAAGGAAGACGCGGCACTATAGTCACAAATCCGCCATACGGAGAGAGACTCATGACAGAAGCAGAGGTTGAAGTGCTTTACCGCAATATGGGTGAGCATTTCAAGACCCTTGGTCTGTGGCAATTCTACATACTCACTCCCCATGAGAAGTTCCCTGAGCTGTTTGCACGACGTGCTGATAAGATACGCAAACTCTATAACGGCATGATCCCATGCTATCTCTATCAGTTCTTCAAAAACAAAACCAAATAATCTAAGGATCCTAAATCATGAAAACTTTCAAAGAAAAATATACGGATATCATGTCCCGAATCGGTGATTTTTTCAAGAGATATATAATATCCCCCGATACGAAGATGTGGAAATGGATAAAGCCTAAGTGGCTTCACGTGCTGTTAAAAACTATCGGTGTGCTCACTTGGGCTGTATTCCCATTTTGCTGTTTTATAGCAATAGAATACATCAACTTTCTTGATCCTGCCTTTGATCCCGCAACGGGTTCCGATCTTGTTCAACTGACAAAAATGTTCACAAGCCGACAGGCAGTAGTCATTTTCGACCTTATAATACTTTATGGTATTGCCGTGCTTCTCGTCATGCTTTTCAAGAGGCTGTGGGCATCATGTGCTGTCCTCGGAGGACTATCCTTTGCTCTTGCGCTGACCAGCTTTCTCAAATATCAGGCGAGAAATGAATACTTCTACCCATGGGATATCCAGCAGGCAGGTAACGTAGGTACGCTTACTGAGTATATAAATACCACCATTCCCGTAGAGATAGTACAGATAGCACTGATACTTTTCACCATGACTGCCGTAGTTTTCTTCACAAAAGCCAACCTTCCCATCAGATGGTATATAAGAATACCTCCTGCACTGCTTACCGTGCTTATTCTCTTCAATACCTACAGTGTTCCATCCAACGCAGCCCAGCTCGTCCAGAAATACGATATGAGCTTCTTCGACGCAGCACTTCAGGAATCCAACTACAGTGCCAACGGATTTATCGGAGCCTTTGCCATTAACATTCTTTCAAGCTCCGTTTCCGAGCCTGAGAACTATTCAAAGGATACCGTAGACAGTATCCTCGGTGAATATGAATATAAGGATGCAGGCGAAGATTTCAAGTCTCCCAACGTGATCCTCGTCCTTCAGGAAAGCTTCTGGGACATAACCAAGCTGCCTAACTGTACCTTCTCAACCGATCCCCTTGCAAACTTCAAGGAAATATCGGGAAGAGACAATGTTTACACAGGAAGCTATTCAAGCCCCACCCTCGGCGGAGGAACGGTAAACCCCGAGTTTGAAACTCTGACAGGACTTGTAACAACTGTACTCCCCAGCGGAGCTATTCCCTACCAGTATGTGTACGACAATATCGACGGATACCCAAGCCTTTTCAAATCCATAGGATATAAGACAATGGCTGTACATCCGTATTACTCCACGTTCTATCTCAGAGACGCAAAATACTCCTATCTCAGCTTTGATGAGACATGGTTCTATGAGAACCTATCAACTGATCTTGCTGATATCCCCATTCGTTGGAGAGGTAAAAACGTTTCCGACGAAACCTTCTTTACCTATATTGAGCATTTCATTGAAGAAACCGACGATCCGCTGTTCATGTTCGGTATCAGCATGGAGAGCCATCAGCCTTACCCCAATAAATTCACAGCAGAACAGCTTGAAATAACCGTTGAGTGCGACCTTTTCGATCCAAGTCTTCTGAATACCGTAAATCAGTATACTCAGTGTATTTACGATGCCGACAGAGCAATAGGCGCCTTTGTTGAGTATCTGGATAACTGCGAGGAGGATACTATCCTCGTGCTCTACGGTGACCATGCTCCCTCTCTCGGCACAGACCTCGCTGCATACCGAAAGTCCGGTCTCGTTGCTCAAACAGGTATGGTTCCCGCAAATCAAAGGGAGCACATCTACACGACTCCGTTTATGATATATGCAAACTTTGATCTCGGTGAATCCACCATGCTCAGCGAAGACCCCTCTCAAAACAAGGTCGCTCCGTATCACCTCATGAATACTGCTCTTGAGATGATAGACGCACCTCAGACACCGCTTATGCAGTATCTGAGAGATTATTACGAGATCCTGCCCAACTATGAGCCTCCACTTCTTCTGAGTCTCGACGATAAGATGAACAAATTCATCTCCGACCATAAGCTGCTGTCCTATGACAGAATATCGGGTAAAAAATATTCCGTCGCAAAATAACTGAATAAAACACTTCATCCCCGTCAAAGATTACTTAAAACCTTTGACGGGGGTGCTTTTTTGATACCTGAAAAATATAAACTGACAAACAATTTTAACGACAACATACTCATGATGGACAAGCTGCTTCGTGTAGACGAAAGTTTTGACCTCATAAAGCGTGAAATGCTTGTTGCCGATAAGCGGATAGTTATGTACTACATCGACGGTTTTGTAAAAGCAGAGTCCATGCAGAAGCTTATGATGCACTTTTTATCCCTCAAGGATGTAGGCGACGGCAGCGAAGGGGCGGCTCTTTACCTTTCAAAAACGGGAATCCCCGGAGTCGAGGTTGACGTTTCCGCTTCGGTTGACTCCCTTGTGTTAGCTGTGCTCAGCGGCTGTACTGTATTCTTCAGTGAAGGCTTCTTAAAAAATGCGCTGATCATAGACGTGCGCACGTATCCCGCAAGAACAACGGAGGAGCCTGAAAACGACAGAGTAATGCGCGGCAGCCGCGACGGCTTCGTTGAAACCATGATCTTCAACACCGCCATGATCCGCCGCCGTATAAGAGATACTCAATTTACGGTACACTATATCAACGCCGGCAAAAAAAGCCGCACCGATATGGCACTGTGCTACCTTGCGGACAAAGCAGATATGGGATACGTTGCAAAGCTGAAGAAAAAGCTAAGCGAGCTTGACACAAGCTCGCTGGTACTCGGTCATCAAAGCCTTGCAGAATCCCTCATCCGCGACAGATGGTACAACCCGTTTCCAAAGATACGTTCAACGGAACGCCCCGATGCCGCCGCATCTATCATCCTCGAAGGCGGTATTATACTCATATGTGACAACAGCCCCGAAGCCATGATCTTCCCCACGTCGATTTTCGACTTTCTTCAAGAGACGGATGACTTCTATTTTCCTCCCCTTACAGGAAGCTATCTCCGTATGCTGAGACATATTATATTCTGGATGACAGTATTCCTGACACCGCTGTGGTATCTTCTTCTCAGGCATCAGACATCCCTTCCCGAATGGCTGAACTTTATAGTTCCAAAGGCACCCGGAGAGCTACCTATACTGTTCCAGCTCTTTCTCACTGAATTCGCCCTTGACGGACTTAAGCTCGCTTCCCTGAATACCCCGAATATGTTATCCAATTCCTTGTCGGTTGTCGGAGGTCTGCTCCTCGGTGACTTCGCAGTGACTGTCGGTTGGCTGTCACCGGACGTTATATTATATATGGCATTCGTAGCCATAGCCAATTTCACCCAATCCAATTATGAGCTTGGCTACGCATTCAAGTATATGAGAATGCTGACACTTGTGCTTACAGCACTCCTTGACGTATGGGGCTTTATTTTGGGAATCATAGTAACGCTTGCTCTTATCGCATCAAACAGAACAGTAAACGGAGAGAGGAATTATCTGTATCCTCTTATCCCCTTTGACGGCAAAGCACTCTGCCGCCTTCTTTTCAGACTCAAAAAAAAGGAATAAAAAAATAGCCGTGTGAAGGACAACATCGCACGGCTATTATGTTTATTAAGTTAAAAAGTCTTCTGATATGCCGACGGCGACAAATGCATTTCGCGTTTAAATGACACGGAAAAATAATTCGGACTTGAATAGTTCATGACACTGCTGACGGACAGAACACTGTACCCTTCACGCAGAAGCTCACAGGCACGTACAATCCTCAGCTTATTATAATACTCCATAACACCGCATCCCGCAAATTCTCTGAAAAGCTTCTTTATATTACTGGAGCTGATAACACTGATCCGAGCAATGTCCTCAACGGTCAGATTACTGTCTATATGCTCGTTCAAAACATTAAGCACCTTCTTATAAAGGACGGCACTACGGGAGTTTGACTCCGTCTCTGTAGGTGCAGATTCAATTGCCAAGTAAATCAAAAACAGCTCTAAACTCATGAGTGCCTCCTGCTCATGATACTGTGTCAGACTTTTATTACCGAATGGCGGAACAGTACCTCCGCATACAAACGCCGTTGTAAGCTTGTCAAAGCATTCCTCAAGCCTGTGCTTCTGCTTCGTACTGAAAGAATAAATACCGTTACCAATACTCACGGGCAGTTCTCCGTCAACCGAAAATGATATGATCATGAACCTTGCCCCATGTTCCTTGGGAGTCCAAAGCCTGTGAAACTCAAGCGGAGCATGGAAAACAGCCTGTCCTGCAGACAGATCGTATACCCTGTCATCCTCAGACGCTATCATATTACCTTCGAGAACGTACACCATTTCCCAGAAGTCATGCCTCTCACCTGAAAAATAGAATGTTTCATCAACACTGTCGGTAAAAGCACTGTTGAGTGACCTTATCCTATATGACCTGTGAGGACAATAAAAATTCTCATTCAGGTACGAAGTATCATTCGGTAAACTTTTCTCCATAAGCACCTCAAAAAAATGTCCGAAATCACACATTAAATGTCCAAAATCGCATTTACAATTCAAAATAGTAGTGTATAATTAAAATGTAAGCAATATTCGTATAACTAAAGTATACAATAAGAATCAGTAAAAGTAAATATCTGAGAGGTGTTTTTATGAAAAAAATCAAGATAGGCTTCCTCGGTCTCGGAAACCGCGGACGCTGTATGCTTCAGACAGCCATCCGTTGCTTTGAAAATGTCGAAATAGTCGCCGTTTGCGACCCCATTCCCGAAAGAGCAGAAGAGGGTGTTGAGATCGTACGTGTCATCAGCGGATACGAGCCCGACATGACGCTCAATTCCGATGAAGTCATTTCGAGAGACGACGTTGACGTTATCATGATATTCACTTCATGGGAGGCTCACGTTGATCTTGCCATTCAGGCAATGAAGGCAGGCAAGAAGGTTGCCATGGAGGTAGGCGGTGCTTATTCTCTCCACGATTGCCACAGACTTATCGACGCTTATCACGAAACGGGCATCCACGTAATGATGCTTGAGAACGCCTGCTACTGCGATGTCGAGCTTGCGGTGCTGCGCATGGTGCGCGAGGGACTCTTCGGCGAGATCGTCCACTGCGAGGGCGGATATATGCACGACCTCAGAGACGAGGTTGCCGGCGGTAACGTCAACAAGCACTACAGACTGAGAAATTACCTCAACAGAAACTGCGAGAATTATCCCACTCACGAATTCGGTCCAATTGCAAAGGTGCTGAACATCAACCGCGGAAACAGAATGCTGTCTCTTTCATCATTTGCTTCCAAGAGTCGCGGAATGAAGGAATTCGTTGCAGCAAATGCCGAGACCTATCCCGAGCTTGTCGGACGCGATTTTGCTCAGGGCGACATTATTACCACAGTTATTACCTGCGCCAACGGCGAGATCGTAGTGCTGAATCTCGATACCACGCTCCCCCGTACATATTCGAGAAAGTTCACGGTAAGAGGAACCAAGGGCTCATTCTACGAGGACATGAACAGCGTATACGTTGACGAGCCCGGCGCTCACGACAGAAGCGCCAAGGAATACTGGGACAGCGCCAATGAATATTTAGCGCAATACAGACATCCACTTTGGGAAAAGTATCATGACATTGCTATCAAAACAGGTCACGACGGCGTTGACTTCATGGTACTTGCGGCATTCTTCGAAAGTGTTGAAAAGGATGCTGTTCCTCCCATTGACATCTATGATACAGTTACATGGATGGCAATTACTCCCCTTTCCGAAAAATCCATTGCTCTCGGCGGTGCTCCCGTTGAAGTGCCCGACTTCACAGGCGGTAAGTGGATACTCCCAAGAGAAAAATGCGAGCTTGAATTCTCTCTCGATTGGTAAGGCTGAACAGTTCAATAAGTTTTAGCAAATTGATCACCACAGCCTTTGCTGTGGTGATATGCTTTTCGGGGGTAATGATCTATTTTGAATTCGGATAAACGTTTATTGGGTCCAATATAGCATTTT
>CAYYRY010000065.1:0-8652 GCA_964474245.1 uncultured Ruminococcus sp.
TCCGTCCGAGAGACGGTCGCCGGCTGGGCCTCTGCCCAGCCAGTCGATACCTGGGATGTGCATATATTCGTAGGACGGCATACATCCCGCCGTGCAGTGGATCTGACAGAGAAGGTTATCCTCCATCATGACGTGACCCGTGAGAAGGGTACCGTGCTCATTGCACCAATCATAGATCTGCTTCATGAAGGACTCGGTATACAGGCGGCTTATAAGGCGCCAGAAATCGAAGCGCACCTTTTCGTGACCGTCACGTCCGAGGAAAAGCTCGGGAAGTCTCTCGGTGAGAGAGTAGCCGTAGGCTTTTTCGAATTCTTCGGGAATTATCAGCGACCACGGTGTCCTGCAAAGGGCGTACTCAGGCTCGTCGGTGAAGTAACCGCAAAGCTCTCCGTTTTTCAGCTCCTCAGGGAAACGCCTGTTATATCCCTCATAGGTGTGGTCGATGAAGGCGCGCACTACCTTGGGATTCAGAATATCGAAATAATTGTCGCCGCAGAAGGAGGTGGCGTACATGACGCTTTCTCCCTCAATGGCATCCTTGACGCACGCCTCGCTCTCTCCGAGATATCTGTAGTCCGCGTCACTTTTTACTGCATAAAAGCCGATAACGTCGCCCTCTGCCTTGCCCTCGTATGCTCTGAGACGGAGCCATCTTTCGCAGTACTCGTCTCCCATGGCGGGGATAGCACCGCCGGCACT
Organism: uncultured Ruminococcus sp.; assembly: GCA_964474245.1. Classification (GTDB taxonomy): domain Bacteria; phylum Bacillota; class Clostridia; order Oscillospirales; family CAG-272; genus RUG11130. Next base: position 703 of record CAYYRY010000065.1, read on the forward strand.
TCCGCTGGGCCAGCCAAGCTCGTCGTAGCACCATGCCTTGATGCCTTCCTTTTTTGCCTCGTCAATGCAGGCGCCTACCATGCTCATCCATTCGTCGTCCATGTAGGGCGTTTCAAGTCCGCCTCTTGCGTGCATGAAGAAGCCGCCCTGATTTGTGGATGCCATATCGCGTATCTGACGCCTCAGCTCATTTTCCTCCAGCTTGTCGTTCCACGACCAGAAGGGATGCGGTCTGTAGTCGGACGGTGGGGTTTTGAATTGTTCCAACCATTTTTTCATGTCTGTTCACCTCGGGATATACGGCATATGCCGCAATGAAGTATGTTTTCACGTCAATTATATCACGGTTTTTCCTTTGTTGCAATGATTTTGTGTCAGTTTTTCTCCCCTGGGCATGGAGAATTAATTTACAAAGTGAGTCAAAAGGACGACCATAATCTTTTGAACTTGGGACAGCGTGATACTTTGAATAGCGTGCTGAGGAGCAGCAAGCTACTCCCATACATAGGACACTGCAAACCCATCCGTCATCCGCCGCACCAAATCAAACCACTTCCCCGGTGAAAAGTTTTTCCCGTCAGCTTTTTTTCAAAAAAAGCGCGTCCCTTTCACATTTGCCGGCGGCTAAGTGGGTCAAGGCTTTGAGCTGTAGGCATCAAAACCGCTTGATGTCATCCGTATCCCTTCTGAGGTTACCCAATGTACCTCCACTCCGTCAAGGGACTCGGCAAGAGAGGCTCCCTCCTCATATGTCATGGAGAACAGGGCTGTGGACAACGCATCCCCCATGGCGGAGCTTTTACATATCACGGAGACCGACAGAAACCCCTCCGCAGGCATCAACGTGTCGGGATCTATGATGTGGTGGTAGCTCTCTCCGTCCACCTTGTAAAACCTCTGATACGATCCGCTGGTAACTACGGATTCCCCTGCAAGATACAGGTACGCAAAATATGCATCAGCATCTCCGTCGGGGTTCTCAATGCCCACCGTCCATTTTTCCCCGTCAGGCTTCGCACCCACCGTGCGCACGTTGCCTCCAGCGTTGATGACGTACCCCGTGATGCCTTGCTCCTCAAGGCTTTGCGCCACCATTTCAACGGCGTATCCCTTGGCAACAGCACCCACGTCAAGGGTCATATGCGGGTCGGAAATCCATACGGTATTCTTTTCTTCGTCAATTATGAGACACTCGATATCAGTGTGTACTGAGGCTTCCTTCAGCTCCTCCTCGGTCGGGAGCCTTGCCGTACCTCCGTCAAGCGCCTCGGTGCGGCAGCGGTGCCATAGGGAGAGCACGCTGCCCATGGCGACGTTCAGCTTCCCCCCCGTCACATTGTACATCTCCTTCGCATACAGAAGCAGGTCAATAATACGCCTGTCCACCTGCAGACGCGGATGGACCCCGTTTTCAACTGAGTTTATTCTGCATAGGTTTGTGATACCCTCATAACAGGTATATATGTCATACAGCCTATGATACTCATTGAGGCTCGAGTTTATCTCGTCAAAGACCGCGTCAAAGCTTTCTCTGTCCGTAGCATATCCCGTGACGGAGGTGGCAGTGTCGAAACTGTCAAGGGAGTATTCGGTAAATTTAGTCATGCCTCCGCATGAGGTAAGTGGAAGGGAAGACGTCAGTATTATGCATATTAAAACTATGGAAATAAGCCGTGTTTTCTTCATATTTATGACCATGCCTTTCCCTGATATGTGATGTTTTCCTTAGCCTCGGGGTTTGGAAAAATGTCGGCCGACTTGTGCCCATGGGCACAAATTGGGTTGATCTTCATAATTCTCCATCCTGCAATGAAGGCGAAATTCTCACACAGCACGTTACGTGCGGATGGTTTCAATGGGTATGCGCTTCACAAGGACAGCGCCGATGATGCCGATGAGTGCTCCCGTGAGCGTACCGGTCACGGTTAGAACTATCATATAATAGGCAATGGCAGGTGTGTCAAGAAGAAGCACCGCCACGAGTATCTGCCCTAAATTGTGTAACACTCCCCCCGCCACGCTGACACCCACCTCCGAGAATATGCTTAGCCTTTTTAGTATTGCCATGATCGCAAGACTTAAAACAGCGCCGGCGGCACTGTATGCAAGGGTCACCGTGTTCCCGAAGAGTATGGATGATAGGAGAAGCCTCGTGGCCGATACTGCAAATGCATATTTTACTCCGAGGGAGTACAGCACGTATATTATGACCGTGTTGGGCAGACCTAACTTGATACCGGGAACGGAAGCAAAAAGGGGCGGAAGCAAAAACTCCACGTATGACAGAAGCAGAGCGAGAGTGGCTGAAATGGCAAGGAATGCTGTATTTTTTACCCGCAGGCGGCTGTTTTTCACCTTGTTTGACATAAGCGACCTCTCTTTTGTATAGTCTTTTTATGAGATAATATCAGGCTCGTCCGAACCTTGCCTGCGCACGCGGATCACCGTTTTGTTGGGCAGGCAGATTATGCTTTCGCCGTCGTGCTCCACGGGGCGGTGGGACGCGCAGATGAGATCGGGACAGCTTGCCTCGCTGACGAGTGCCCGTCCTCCTTCAATGACGAGGACGTTATATCCTCCGTCACAGATGATCCTCACAGTAGTGTCAGCATCCAGCGGATACTCGCCGTATATCTCGCCGTCCACAGTAACGATCACGGAGTCTCCCTCAGCTCTTAGAAGGAGCATGACGGTTGATGCCGCCAGAACGGCAAGTAAAATCACACCGATGAGCAGTATATCGTTTTTTAGTTTGCCTCTGAAGAGGCGTCCTGCCGCGTTTTTTTCTTCATTTACGGAAGTACCCATGCCGCCCTCCGGTCAGTTTATTTTTTCATTGCGTGAGATATTGAAGTTTCCGCTATGCTTCAGTTTTATCATATGGGTCAATTTTAACATTTGCCGAAACGTTTGTCAATATTCGGTAAGGCAGAAGCTTATCATATTCTTGTCAGATACAACATAAACATTTCACTTGTTTTTTGCTTTTCCTTTGCCTTTTGCCGATGTCAGGCGGTAGCTGACCTGCGTCAGCCACTTTACCGTGTCACACGGAACGTTCCCGTCAAGGGAGACTGACAGCCAATGCCCCTTGCTCATGTGATATGCCGGGTATATACCGTCCTCGCTCCTGTAGGAATCAATAAGCTCCTCAGCACATTTCAGATTCACCACGTCAATACAGCCGTCTTCCGTTATGCCGAACTTAATTTTAGGCACGGTCATGATAACGGCAAACCATTTTCGGCAGTCACTGTGACGGAATACGGCATAGCTTGGGTACCGTTCCCACGGATGCTCCGGTTTTACTCCGTAATCTTTTGAAATATGATCTTCAAGCTCAGAACGCGTCACTTTTGTTACCTGCCTTCAAATAATACACATACGATGCGTTATTTATTAAAGTATAGCATAAAAACTGACGATTTACAAGACACGGGACAGTGGTGAATGGCGAAAAAAGACCCGTGTATACTGTCACACGGGTCAAGGGGAAAATATAAAGCTGAACGGATGCTCAGTCACAGACATCCGATAAGGCTTGAGCCGTCGTACAGCTCGCTGTAGCAGGAGCATCTTTCGGTGTCTCTGCGGTAGCCGAGGATGTGGATACCTCTGGCAGATGCGTAGCTGTAGGTGGAGAGAGGACGGTCAAATGCGTTTGCCGATTGTGCCGCCACGAGAGGAGTGTCCCCGTCATACCCCGTCACGAGAAGGGTGTGGTAGAAGTCACCGCTACCGTCGGCAAGCTGGATCACGTCTCCCGTCTGTAACTCTTCGATATCCGCTTCTATCCCATAGGGACCCGCCTCATCGTTGGAGGTGAGGAAGTTATAAAGGAACTCCACCCCCGTCCACGCGGGTGCTCTGTCCTCTGGGGAAATATAATACCAGCCGAAGGTGGCGGTGAAATTCATGGTACAGCATCCCGCGAGGATACACTGGGATACGAAATTCGTGCAATTTCCGCCGATTCCCGTGAAGTCGTAGAACAGGGGATTACGGCTGTATGCCCAACGTCTTGCGTATTCTGCCGCACGCCTGCGGTTATATGCGTAGTTCATACTTATGACCGGGCCTTTCTTTGATTTGTGACGTTTTTTCTCAGCCCTGAGGCTGAGAAAAATGCCGACCGACTTTTGTCGGTAAGGCACAAATGGGTTTGAAAAAGCTGACATACGCTTTAAGCATACTTTATTTTCAAACTTGCTTCTCCTTTTGCACCGTGTCGGGTTAGCTTTATAATTATGATATGCAAAAGGAGGGGAATGTGATAAAAAGGGACTTGATCCATCGGCATCTGCCGTTTTGGTTCAAGTCTCTTCGCTATTCACATCAAATCACATTCAAGCTGAGCCTTCAGCTTTTTGATAATAAGTGCCCTGAAGGATTCGGGGGCGGTGACCTCTACGTGGGGACCGAAGGACAGTACCCTGATGACCAGCTCCGACTCGTCGGAGGCGTCGTACTTCACGTTCAAAAGGTAAGTTTTACTGTCAATTCTCTCCGCCTGCTTTTCAAAATGGGCGAAGTGGAGCATACATCTTTCAAGGGCGTTTCTGTCATTCGTCACCCGAAGCGTCACCGTGCGGTGCTCGGTCTCCTGTCTGTACGGCTTGACGGACACTTTGCCATCGCAGATACTGCACGAGGTAATTTTAGCGAGGTTGACCGTTGACAGATACCGCGATCCGCCTGCAATAAGGCGGAATTTGTCGTCCTTTTCGGAATACTCAAGCCTCAGCGGATAACAGATGCCGCTGTTTTCTCTGCCGTACCTGCTTGCTGCCGTAAGCTGAAGGGGAACACCCTCGCGTATCGCCTTTACGATAAGGCGGAAGTTCTTTACGTACTCCTCGTCGCCGTAAGGGTCTCCGTCACCGTATTTGTCGTAGATCACGTAATCTTCCTCGGTGAACAGAGGCTCAACGTCTTCAAGCCCCGTGAAGGTCACGTCAAAGAGCTTTATCCTTTTGTCAAGGGATACGGCCTTCAGCCATCTTTTCTGAATGTCCGTCAGAGGGAGAGTGGGTGTATGCTTCAGATTCGTTGTGAAGTCAGGCTTCATTAGCTGCCACTTGGCGCTTTTCAGAGAGGGAAGTATACTCATCGCACTTTCCGCAAAGGCGAACTTCTCCACGGTACGCTTCAGCTCCTTTTCACGTCGCTCACCGTTGATCAGCTTGCCTATCACGGCGGATACAGCGCTGTAATATGCAGAATACAGCTCGCTGAATATCATACTGCCGCCTCCTTTCTTTTGGCGTTGTCAAAAATATCTGTAATCCTTTTTAGCTCCGTTACGGCAGAGCATCGCTGTCTGTGCCGCCCGGAGACGTGATGCCGTACGTTTGATACATTTTTTCAATATCGCTTTTGAAGCTGTTTTCCGCTGTGCGGTTGGAAAAATTCATTTTCGTTATCCTGCAGATGAACGTCCTTATCCAGGGGATCATTTCTGTGGTGTCGTAAACGTCCGCCGAGAAGCGGTAGGTGTATTTGCCTGTCTTCTCCACCGTACCGACTCTCTTCTCGCGGTACAGGCGGTGTACTATGTAGTCTTCTCCCGGGGCGACCTTTATCTGAAACTCCACGTGCTCCGTTGCCTCGTCGCAAAGTCTCTTCTTACCCACGTTCACGCCCCACATTTTTTTGCGGTACTCACCAAGCTTCTTTCTCAGCTCGTCAAAGCGGGGGATGGGGACGAGTATACGGACGTTTGATATGCGGTCCATGCGGAAGGAGACGAAGCTCCCCGTCTCGGGCGAGAAGGCGATGAGGTTCTCCTTGCCGTTCTGTACGCTGATAAACACGCTGAGCGGCACCACTTCGCGCTCTGCGGGGGATCTGCTTTTTCTGCTGTGGTACAGGAACTTTACCGAGGAGTGTTTTCTCATGGCGCAGAACATAGTTGCACTCACGCCGCTGTCCAGGGCACCCGTTATATAGTGGTGCTTGAAGGTGATGTTGCTCTCCCTTGGCGGCGCTTTGTCAAGGATGAATGAGCCAATAACTCCGCACGGGGCGACCTCGGAATAAAAGTCAAGGTATTCAGGATATTCCGGCAAAGGAGTGTCGTCGCTTCTGCGGTAGTACGTGCTTCTGCCGCGCTTCTCGCAGACTATGATCCCCTCCTTTGCGTACTCCTTCAGCTTCTTTCTCAGCGTGGACTCGTCGAACACCATCGGCTCATCGAATGAGCTGAGGTATTCGCTGTCTATGATACCGAGCATCTGTTGTACGGTAAGCGACACGTCGGGGTGATATAAGATATCAAGCAGGATGAAGTGGAGGGTGATATCGAGATCCGTGAAGCTCTTTGATTTCCATGCCTTGTACAGAGGATTGTGGCTTGATGCACGGCTGTCTATGGATATAAATACACTTTTGCCTTCCTTGGTGCGCACGAAGCTCATGTGCTCCCCAAGCCAGCTTTCCAGTCTCCGTCTCTCATTGTCGTAGGAACGGGGACTGTTAAGACCGTATTCCTCGCGGCTTTTGAAGCCGTACACGTAAAACTCACGCATATATGCACGTATGCGCTCGAAATTCTTTATAAGCTCGCTGTAGGCTGACATACGACGGCTCCTTTCCCGTTAGATAAATCAGTTGTATAAGTGAGTCTTGCCGAATACGGATCAGGCTTATTATTTTATAAGCTCAATGCCTCGCTCCAGAGTGGCGGCATTGATCATTCCCACGGCGTAGGTGACGAGATTGCCGTCACGGTCAATGAAAAAGGTGGTGGGCAGGGATGATGTGCCGTAGGTCATTGATGCGTACCCCTTGGTGTCGTAGTACACGGGGAAGGTGTAGCCTTCCTTGGCAATGAGGCTGTCGGCATCGCTTCTGTTGTCTGAGGAGGTCACGTTGAGCATGATGAACTGCACATCGGGGTTCTCACCGCAGGCGTCATCAAAGTGTGGCATCTCCATTTTGCACGGTGAGCACCAGCTTGCCCAGAAGTTTAGTACGATGGGGTTCCCGAAGAAGTCGGACAGCCTCACATCGTTCCCGTCAGCGTCGTACATGGTGAAGTCGGGAGCAGAATAGTCAGGCTCCTTCGTTTCGTCTCCCTCGGTGCCATCCCCCTTTGTTGAAACGGGATCGGTCCCATCCTCGGTTACACTCATAAGTCCATCCGGGGCGTAGCCCTCGCTGAGAGAGCCGTACAGAAAATACGCACCGACGAAAAGTCCCACCGCAACTATCACCGCTATGATCCAGATCATGTTTTTATTCATACCGTTTCCTCACAATTCATCTTGATATACCGTAAGCAAAGCATCATTTTGCTCCGTCACGCAAGGATCGAGATAAGCTTACCCAAAAGGCCACTCATCATAAGGATGCCTACGGTAATAAGCAGAGCACCGCATACGGCGTTTATATATTTGTAGTTCCGTTTGATAAAGTCAAAGGTGCCCTTCAGCTTGTCGATGAGAAGTGCACTGAAAACGAAGGGAAGACCAAGCCCTGCGGAGTATGCAAGGAGCATGAGAATTCCCGTGACCGCCTTGCCCTGCATGGAGGCGAGCATTAAAGCAGAGCCGAGAAAAGCACCGACACAGGGCGTCCAGCCAATGGAGAACACCACGCCGAAGAGAAATGATGAAAAGAAGCCTGTCATATCCGTCTTTACTGAAATGCCGATCCCTCTGAAAATACTGAGCTTGAAGACACCGAGAAAGCTGAGTCCGAAGAAGACGACGATAAGTCCCGTTACGATATTTACCGCCGTGCCGTATCTTATGAGAAAGCTGCCGAGAGTTCCCGCGAGGGCACCCATCATGACGAACAGCACAGTAAATCCCGTAACAAAGCCAAGGGCATTTCTCAGAGTTTTAGATATAGCTTTTTCACCGCCCCCGGCAAAATACGAAACGTACACGGGAAGCATTGGAAGCAGACATGGGGATATGAATGTGATGATCCATTCAAGAAAGGCGA
>CAYYRY010000066.1:0-8559 GCA_964474245.1 uncultured Ruminococcus sp.
ACGTTGACGGATCCCACATTCAGATACTTCTCCTCACATTCTTCTTCCGTCATATGAGACGTCTTATCGATAACGGACACGTATTCCTCGCTCAGCCTCCCCTTTATAAGATAAAGGGTCGCGGCGGCAAGGAAAGATACGCTTTCTCAGATGCTGAAAGAGACGAGATCGTTTCAGAGATGGGCGGAAATATCACTGTTGAAAGATACAAAGGTCTTGGAGAGATGGATGCGGAGCAACTTTGGGAGACCACAATGGATCCCGAAACGAGAACCCTTCTCAAGGTAGAGGTTGAGGATGCAATGGCTTGTGACGAAGCTTTTTCACTTCTTATGGGTGATAAGGTAGAACCCAGACGTGAATTTATTGAACAAAACGCCAAGTACGCTGAAAACCTTGACGTGTGATGTCCGGAATGGAGTTGTATTTATGAAAAAAATTATTTCACTGATAATCGTTACAGTTATGCTTTTGACAATAACGTCATGCGGAAACGATCCTGCAAAGGATTTTGAATGGACATACGAGGAAGGTGTTCTTACCGTAAAGGGAAACGGCAAGATGCCTGATTACGCAGATGAAAACGGAGAGATGACCACTCGCCCCTGGGAAGATAAGATAGACGTGATCGAAGAGATCATAATTGAAGAAGGAATAACCAGAGTCGGCGACTATGCCTTTTTGGGTATGAAAAGAGTCGTTGAAGTGACCGTTCCCGAAAGTCTTGAGAGCATTGGTAAATATGCATTCAGAAGATGTATTACCATCAATGATGTAGCATTTGGTGACAAGCTTGAGATCATAGAAGACGGTGCGTTCCAAAACTGCAACAGCTTATATGAGGTGAATCTTCCGAGCACCGTAAAAAGCATTGGTAATAATGCTTTCAAGGGATGCCTCATACTAAACAAGATCACAGTTCCCGCAGGTGTTGACAGCATAGGCGAAAGTGCTTTTGCAAACTGTAAGGGACTAAAAAAGATAACCTATAAGGGGACCAAGTCTCAGTGGAAAGCATACGGGGAGAATCTCGGTGTTCCGTCCGGTGTTCAGATAAAGTGCTCAGATGAGATATTTGATCAGGAATAACGTGTAAAGGAGTGGTATTGAATCAATGGCAGATAAGAAGAAGTTAAATGACAATATAGAGTTTCCCGATCAGGTAATAGTGCCGATCAATATGGAAAAGAGAGTGCGCAAAGCATTCCTTGAATACTCCATGTCCGTTATCGTATCCCGTGCGCTTCCCGACGTCAGAGATGGTATGAAGCCGGGTCAGAGACGTATCATGTACGCTATGTATGAGGATAATCTCACTCATGACAAGCCATTCCGTAAGTCAGCTACCACAGTAGGTAACGTTCTCGGACGTTATCATCCTCACGGTGACGCGGCTGTATACGGTACCATGGTACGTATGGCGCAGGATTTCTCATACAGATATCCTCTCGTTCAGGGTCACGGTAACTTCGGTTCCGTTGACGGTGACGGCGCGGCTGCTTACCGTTATACCGAGGCAAGGCTTTCCAAGATAGCAAGTGAGCTTATGGCGGATATCGATAAAAACGTTATCGACTGGAACATGAACTTCGATAACTCCCGCCGCGAGCCCAGCGTGCTTCCTTCAAAGTTTCCGAACCTTCTCGTAAACGGAAGCATCGGTATCGCCGTAGGTATGGCGACCAATATCCCTCCTCATAACTTAGGTGAGGTAATAGACGGTACCATTTATCTCATGGATAACCCCGACGCTGGAGTTACGGATCTTATGCAGTACGTAAAGGGTCCCGACTTCCCCACGAAGGCCACCATATTCGGTACACGCGGCATATATGAGGCTTACGCTACGGGTCGCGGTAAGGTAATGGTCAGAGCCAAGGCTGATATCGACGAGGAAAAGCGCCGCATCATCATCTCCGAAATTCCCTACATGGTAAACAAGTCTGAGCTTGTCAAGAGTATGTACGAGGTGGCAAGAGAGAAGAAGATCGAGGGCGTTACAGATATCCGTGATGAATCCGGACGCGGCGGCATGCGTATAGTCATCGAATACAGACGTGACGCTAACGGACAGGTAATACTCAATCAGTTCTACAAATATACTCAGCTTCAGGATACCTGCGCCATCAATATGCTGGCGCTCGTAAACGGCGAGCCCAAGGTATTAAGCCTGAGGCAGGTGCTCGGTAATTATATTGCCCACAGAACGGACGTTACCCGTCGCCGCATACAGTTCGAGCTTGACCGCGCACTCCATGAGGCACATATCAACGAGGGTTATAAGATCGCTACCGATAACATCGACGAGGTGATCACCATAATCCGCAATTCACCCGATACTCCTACGGCTAAGGTGCGCCTCTCCGAAAGATTTGCTCTTTCCGAGGAGCAGTCACAGGCTATAGTCTCCATGACTCTCGGGCGTCTTTCCGGCATGGAGCGTCAGAAGGTCGTAGATAAGCTTGCCGAGCTCTATGCTGCCATAGGCGAATACAGAGCCATCCTTGCGGATCCCGAAAGGATAAAGAAAATCATCAAGGACGAGCTCACTCAGATCAAGGATAAGTATGGGGATGCAAGACAGACAGAGATAGTTGAATATCACGACGAGATAATGCTTGAGGACCTCATCGAGAGACACAACTGCGTTATCACCCTCACCCATGCGGGATACATCAAGCGTCAGCCTGCGGATTCCTACTCTGCTCAGTCAAGAGGCGGTAAGGGAAGACGCGGTATGGCTACCAAGGAGGAGGACTATATCGAAAGTGTTATGTCCGTCAACTCCCACAGCACCATGCTTATCTTCACAAATTTCGGTAAGGTATACACCAGCAAGCCTTACCGTATACCCGAGGCAAGCTATAATGCAAAGGGTACGAATATCGTGAACCTTCTCGAGCTTGGTGAGGGAGAGAAGATCACGACCGTGCTTCCCGTTGAAAGTCTTGCGGCGGAAAATCTTGACGAGGATTACCTCGTGATGATAACCCGTCAGGGTGTAATAAAGAGAACCCGTCTTGCAGAGTTCTCATATCAGCGCAAGGGCGGTAAGATCGCCATCAACCTTGACGAGGGGGATGAGCTCATCTTCACCGCACATACCCACGGAGATACGGATATCATGATAGCCACCTCCACGGGTCTTGCGGCACGCTTCCCTGAGGAGAAGGTCAGCGTAATGGGCAGAACGGCTCACGGTGTACGCGGTATCCGTCTTATGGGCGACGATTACGTTGCGGGTGCAGTTGTTATTGAGCGTGACCCCGAATGGAGAGCGTCACACAGACTGCTTATGATAACCGAGGGCGGCTTCGGCAAGAGACTTGACGAGGCTCACTTTGAGAATAAGGGACGCGGTATCAAGGGTATGTGCTGTCATAAGATAACGGGAAAGACAGGTCCTCTCGTTGGTATTGCTACGGTAACCGAAGATGATGACGTTATGATGATAACAGGTGACGGTACCATCATCCGTATGCACTGCAGAGGTATCCCCGAATACGGAAGAACTGCGGCAGGCGTTATCGTAATGCGTCTCGGAGAGGATGCGAAGATCGTTAACTTTACGACGATGGCTGCGGATGAGGCAGGAGAAGCGGTTGAGGCCGAGGTCTTAGAGGTAGATGCCGAGGTTGAAGCTGCCGAGCCTGTTGCGGCTGAAGATGATTCTGTTGAAGACGAGGAATAAGTCTTGAAACTGACGTCTAACCTGAGAAAAAGCTGTATTTAAGTATTAATAAAAACTGACATCTTAACCATGGAGATGTCAGTTTTATTATACTCAAAAAACCTCCTTGGACGGTTCTGTCCAAGGAGGTTTTTGAAGGTTCTATAAAAATAAGTGCCTCGAAAAATTTTTCGAAAAAACGCAGTTTGTAGGTTTGCACAAAAAGCAGTGAGCGCTTTTGTAAATTATGACGGTGTTATATTGGTGGGCTTTTTGCTGATCGGAGGTTATTTTGAAAATCGGTCAGCATCGAATAAAAATGATCGGATCATGTCCGTTTGATCTTTGTATTTATATTATAGCATACAAGGCGGACTTTCAGGGGATTTTATGGAAAAAAAGCATCTGTGACATACAAGTTTGTATGAATGCACAATTCCGGTGCCTCCCTATTGTATATTATAACGATAAGTATTGTGTCGGACTTTGTTTGTATTAGCTCTCCATATAATAATGGCTCCGAAAACATGAAATTACGAAAAAATGAGTGATATTTTTCAGCTTTTCTTTTAAAATATACTAAGGCAGAATAAACTGCACTTACTGAAGAGTGTACAGCTTATTCTGCCTTGAATTATAGATTGGATTTTTTATTTAGCCTTCAACGACCTTAACGGTATAACCGGAACGCACACCATCACAGGAGAGAACACCGTTCTTTCTTGCCACTCTCACTCTTCCGAATCTCTTCGGCAGAACGAGCAGAGTCTCAAAATCACGTCCCTTGAAGTTTACCTTCACCGTGATCTCACGTTCTCCGGTGTGAGAAATCTTAAACGCACCGTGAGTCAGCGCGCCGTAAAGAGCACTTGACCAGCCCTGTATCTCCTTACCGCAGTTTTCTCCCGTGTCGCCGTTCATGTATTCGTTGGGTGCAAAGTCACCGGGCACCTCAAGGTCGTAATGTCCTACCTTTCCGATGAGACGCTCAGCGTCGCCGGCGTTTCCGGTAAGATATCTTCCCATTATGTCGCAGAACATTAGATAAGGCCAGATGCCGCCGTTGTGATAGTCACCACCAAAGTAGCCGAAGCTGTCGGGACGGTAGGGGAAGGTCTCACGGATACCGAATTCGTTTTCACTGCGGGAAAGAGCCTTATAAATAAGGGGAATTCTTTCCTCGGGAACGACTCCCCATATCATACCTACAGCCTGATCCTCCAGTACCTCGGTCATTTCCCGACCGTCGTACCAAACCTCGGCATAGTGGTCACCAAGCCACAGTCCTCCGTCCTTTACGTCAAGGTTGATCTTCTCATAAGCCTTAGCGTATATAGCATCGTACTTAGCCTTGGTAGAAGGATCCTCCATTTCACCTGCAAGATACGCGCCTTCCTTTAAGACCGCAAGCCAAAGGAGAGCGAAATGGGGAGCAAGTTTTCTGCCCGTAACGCCGAGAACGTCCTTCCAGTCCCCCCAGAACGCCATATCGTTGTCGGGGGTATCCTGCTCGGGAATACCGTCTCCGTCGCGGTCGAAGGTAATGAGAAAATCCACGCTTCTGCGGTATGCGTCGTAGGTCTCCTCAAGGAAGCTCATATCCTTGTGATATCTGTAATATCTTGCAATTCTGAGACAGAAGTATTCGTTTATGTCTATATCAAAGTCACGCTCGATACGGGGAAGGATTGTGGTGGGTATCTTACCATCGGGGCGCATCCATCTTGCGGACAGGCGGATTATCTCTCGCTCTAAACCACTCCAAAGGGAAACGTGGAGGAATGATGTCCAGAACGAGTCCCTTTGATTGAGCTCTGTATATCCCATTGTCATTACTTCACCGGTACGGGTACTTTTAGTGAGAAGTACAGCCGCCTGCATATACCAACGTGTGTAGAGATATATCTTTTCATCTCCCACGTTTGGAATGATGCTTATAAAATCGTCTATCTCGCGTCTGATAAAGGAATAGCTGTTTCTTACGTACTTACAAACGTCACTTGAAGTGTCGAAGCGCATTCTGAATCTGTGGTCTCTATGGAATATACCAAGGAGGAACACGGACGTGATGCTTGACTTTGCGGGGACGTATACGTTTACCGCAAGGTAAAACTCACCGTTATCTTCTGAATATGCCCCCTCAGCAGAGCTGCAGCCGAAGGCGGAGATAAACGCGTCACCCTGTTCGGTTATGTAATGCCCGTCACTGATACTCTTAACTTCGGTGAATTTTCCGAAGGAGTATCTGAGAGCATCTGCAGTAGGATGCCATTCACACGTCACCTTCACGCTTTTTGATGTGTCACTGTTGTTTGTAAAAGTATATTCCGTTACGGTACAGGGGGTGAAGATAAGATCTTCATCGTTTGATGAAAGGGGAGAAAAGGCACAAACGGACAGGTCAATGTCAAATGAAAGTGAAGAGTCAGCCATGTATTTAGGGTACGCGTTTTCATTCACGTTCCAATTAAGCTCAGAGTCACAGGCGCACTTTCCGTCAAGTTCAAACACAAATCCACTCTCGCCTGCTTCGCGGAGAGAATTATTTTCACATTCAAATGAAGGAGGATTATATAAGATTCTTCCATAAAGTCTTCCCATGGGTGTTACCGAGGCGGAGATAGTTGAGTTACCAATAACAAGTCCCGACTTGGCTTCGTTTTCAAAAATCATATCAGTTTTCCTCCGTTAATTTGATTTTTTCGCATATATTGATGAACATATCTTTGGTTATTATAAGATCAAGCGCTGAAAGAAGAGCATTTGCAGTCATTCCCGCAGGTAATCCCACTTTTTTTGCGACTTCATCACGTAAAGCTGAGGAATTATTACCGCCGCTGAGACCGAATGTATAAAAATCAGTTTTAGTTATTTTTTCTTTTGGGAGTGATTCTCCTCCGACAGCCTCCGGATGAAGGGAGATAAAGCGAAGCAAAATGTCTTTCAGAATATCCACACTCATTCCCTCAACACCAAGATACCCTTCTGCAGAAGCTTTCGTTTTACGTTTTTCCTTTCCCTTGATCTGTGGGAAGTACAGCTGATACAGCTTATCCTTGGGTACGATTCCCGAAAGGTGGCTTCTGATAAGCTTGCCTGCGCCGTCACTGTCGCATAAAACGATGATTCCATCCTCCGCTAAGCGCCGTATAAGCGCACGTTTTTCCGAATTATTGAAAATTCCGAACCCATCGGTAGTGAGTATCACAGCGTCAAGTACTGAGGAAAGAGTGATCTTATCGTACTTGCCTTCGACGATCACCGGAATTTTTAGTTTAATCTTTTCCAAATCTATGCTTCCTTATTTATCTTTTTCTGATAGCCTTTCCTGCGGCACATATGAGACGTTCAATGGGAATATAACCGAGGGATAAGGATTTTGATTTAAGATCAGCTTCGGCGCACATTGATACTACTGTATCAAGGGCATCCGGAGAGATGCCGGCAGAGCTTCTGATGTTCAGTACAACCTTATATTCATGTACGTTCAGCACTTTTGCTATGGTGTACTTGTCAATACCGGCGGCATTCATATGTGCAGTTGCGGCAAGGTCACAGAATGCAGAGGTAATGGCAGAAAGCAGCTTTATCGGTGGCTCGTTTCTTCTTTTTGCTCTGCCGAGACATTCGAGTGCTGCCGCAGTATCTCCCGCCACAACAGAATTTGCAAGCATAAAAGCTTCTTCTTCCGGTGTTCGGGTAACTGTTTCTGATACGATTTCGCAGGTGACTTTATTAAGACCCAGATAAAGGGCACGCGCACTGACCTTTTCGGCTTCCGAGGCAAGCCTGTGCATTCCTCTGCCGCACATATTTACCATCAATCTCATAGCAGAATCATCTGCATCTAAAGAATCCTTCGCAAAATGACGGGCAAGCCATCTGACGAGCTTTGCTTCCTGTCCAAGAGGGAAGGCTACGCATTTCATGCATTTTTGCAGTGCCTTAAGCTGTGTGGACGGTCTTTTTTCAGTACCGGCATCAAATCCGTCTGCAGCTATGCTGAAGACCACCACTGTATCGCTGTAATTATCAATGGATGAGAAAATCTGCAAAAGCTCCTTCTTTTCCTTTTCGGGGATGAAGGAATATGATGAAAGACGTATTCTTATGATCTTTTTGTCAGACATCATGGGAGGAGAAGACAAAGCCTCCTCAAGAGAAGACAGTGAAAAGCTGTCGTTATCGAATACGAAATCGTTAAACGCGGCAAGATTTTCGTCTGCAATTACGGCTTTTCGGATAATGGATGTGTAGTATTCCTTAAGATAATCCTCGTCTCCATAGAAAAAGTACCCGCCAATGGGGTCTTTAACTGAAGCTTTAAGCTCTTTTTCAGTCACGTTATCACATCCTTCATTAAAAAAATATCACTTTAATGATACCATATTATATGCTTTTTTTCAAGTATTTACGGTATTTGTATCTGACAAAACACTCCCGTGAGACAAAACTTATCTCGCCGGAGTGTTTGTACAAATAATATCAGATTACAATGTCAATACGCATCAACGGTGTCCATATAACGGATTCCGTTGCGGGCAATGTAGTCCTTTCTTTCGGGGAGGTCATCGCCGAGAAGGGTCTCAAAAATATACGCTGTCTCAGCTGCATCGGCTTCGTTTACACGGATGAGTCTGCGACTTTCGGGATTCATTGTGGTCTTCCACATCATGTCGGGCTCGTTTTCACCAAGACCCTTTGAACGCTGAAGGGTATATTTCTTGTTTGCCTTTTCAAGACGGGCAACTATCTCAGCCTTTTCAGGCTCGTTGTATGCAAAGAGAGTATCATCCTTGGTAGTTATCTCATAAAGGGGAGATTCAGCTATATAGACCTTGCCTTCTCTGAGGAGAGTGGGAAGAAGACGGTAGAACATGGTGAGGATC
>CAYYRY010000067.1:0-8505 GCA_964474245.1 uncultured Ruminococcus sp.
CCATGGTCAGGTCAACCTTCGTATAATCTGATGCACGGTAATAAATACCCATTCCTTCAGAAGAATACTCGTCTATATACCTTCCGAGGTTTATATAGACGTTTCCTTTGTCATTTTTTCTTATACTCAAGCGGTAAACGTTTGCACCATCCTTATGTGCATTGTAAACGACCTCATCGGCATAAGTATCCTTTAATATCAATGACAGCTTTTCCTCGCCCATAACGAAGCTTCCGTCCTCGCTTACCGTAAAGAAAACAGCCTCATAATTATCAACTGAAGCTACGTTGGGAAGCCATTCACCGTTCAGAGACTCCTTCAGCTCCGTAATTGCGGGATCCTCCGTCTCTTCTCCGTCGGTATTTGTCGCCTCCGCATTCTGATACATCTCGTAGATCTCGGCAACCGCACCCTGATAGTCTTCATTCTCAAGAGCGTCGATCACATCCTTGTACTTGTTGTACAGCTCCGCTTCTTTTCCGCAGGAGGTAATAGTTAAGCACATCACCGCAACAAGAAGCAATACAAAAATTTTCTTCATATTTTTCTCCGTTTATATTAAATAATAGCGCACCGTAAACGGTACGCTGTTATTATCTCATACTATTTATTGATTGTCAACTGTTTTTTCAGTATTCCTTCTCGATCTCAAGCTGTCCGTCCGTATACCTGAAAACAATACTGCCTGATTTGTCTGTTCTGTAGCAGTTCACGGATCTTTCATTGAATAGTTTCAACGTCTCGCGGTGCGGATGTCCGTAGGAGTTATTCTCGCCGCACGATATCACCGCATATTCAGGGGAAACAGCATCGAAAAACACCTCCGACGTTGAAGTGGACGAGCCGTGATGTCCCACCTTAAGAACGTCACTCTTCATGAGATCTCCGTACTTATCAACAGCTTCCCTTTCGGATGTATATTCCGCGTCTCCGGTAAACATGAACGATACGGAGTCCACCAGAACACGCATTATTATACTGTTGTTATTCAAATCCTCATAGTCCCTGACGGGAGATAATACCTGAATAGTCACGTCGCCTACGTAATATGTATTACCTGCTGCAGCTTCGGTCACGGTAACGCCGTTTTCCTCTATGGCGTCAAGAGCCCTTCCGAAAAATGCTGAATCCGATGCATACTGTGTCATTAACACTTCATCTACATCGATGGAATTTATTATGTCGTCAGCTCCACCCATATGGTCGTCATGGGCGTGGGAGAAGACAAACATATCTATCCTGTCCGTATACCTCCTAACGTATTCGATCACCTTATCACTGTACTCCCGCGTGCCGCAGTCCACGAGTATCGCCACCTCATCCGTCAGTATCAGCGAGGCATCTCCCTGACCAACATCTATGAAGTGAAGTTCTGCGTCAGCCGTAAGATCGAACATTCCGTTCATATACATATATACGTATACGCCCGCAGAAAGGACTATCAGTACCGCAAGAATGACAGCACCGTACTTCATACCCAGCAGTTTCTTCACCGCCGCCTGCCCGTACTCTTCAACGTATCGGGTATCTCTTCTGTTATTTGAATTCATTATCGTCTCCGTTCATCTAAATCAAGTTCCTCCGCAAAAGCAACGCACCCATTCTTGGCTCCACGTCTACACGTTCACGTACTTTTTGATGGCATCACACACCAAAAATGCGGGAACGGATAAAACATACCACATCAGGGAAAAGCCGAGGCATATCTGTCCGAGAAGGTTGTACCTTACCCCCGAATAGTCCCACACGTTCTGTTTCCAAACGATGTTGACAAGGCACCCCACGGCAAATTCAACCGCAGTTATTGTGATAGCACCCACCACACATTTAAGAAGGATCGGCACTCCACTCAAAAGATCGTTCCATAGATATATCAGGGAAAGGCATACACCTCCCGTCAGGGTCATTGTCCAATGGGTGTGTCCTCTCCAAAGTATCTCTATTACGGTGTATGCAAACGCACCCACGGCAAATGCCAAAGAATATTTCATTATATTCACGGTGTCCTCCGAACAAAACTCATTTCAATGTTATTGTTCCGCACCGTATGATAATTATACGTAAATATTTCGGGACAGGGTTATTTTCCCTGCCCCGAAAATTCAGTTTTTGGAATGAGAGTTGATCTCAAGACCTGCGAGAAGCTTCTGAAGATCGGATTCGATCTTTATGAGCCAATCATCGTAAACGAAGAAATCTTCGCTACCGTTGGCTGAAAGAAGCGCACGTCCCGTTGAATATCTGTAGAAGGAATATTCGTTGACGCTGCCGTCTGTCATATTGAATCTTATGGTGGTCATTAACTTCTCCTCGTCAGCGATTATGGCATCCTTTTCATCAGCGCTAAAGTCGAGCTGACCCATTATCTGTACCGCCAGGAAATCCTTATACAGTTCTCTGAAATTATATACTTCCTCATTTGAAAGGTGGAATCCGTCGGGACCGTCAACCTCAAGGGTAGCCTTTTCATCTGCACTTACACCGTGAGAAAGATCAAAGGAATACATCTCATCTCCTGTACCAATTTCAATGCTGTCTACACGGACTATGTTCAGTGCGATGGGATAATCGTCTACCCAATCGACAAGTCTGCTTTCCAGCCATTTAAACTTATCCGCCGAGCATTTGGCAACAACTTCAAAATCGTATAGGTTTGAAACTGCATAGTAGTATCCGTCATCCTGCTTTTCGGAAACGAAGAAATAATATTCTACCTCACTCTTTCCGCTTGTAAACGTAAAATAAATGCTGTAGTAGGGCTTATCAAGTCCGTACTTTGCAAGCTCGTCATCGTCGTCACCCACGTAAACGGTCTCTTCTCCCATCATGGAAACGAAGTTATACGCTACGTTTGACATAAAGAAGGTGTCATCGGTCTTGTAGCCTGAAGGATAAAGCAGCTTGGTTTCAGCCACTGCATCGGGGTTGACAAATTCTTCCTTTTTACTCTGCTTGACAAGAACGAACATCTTGTCACCGTGCATTACTGTGAAATTGTCAAGCATATAATAGTTGGATTCTGTAAGTCCAACACAGAGGGTAGGTGTAATGAAAGCTTCAATGGGCTGAAGAATGCTGCTTTCGATGGACGTGCTGATAACGTATACACAGTTTTCGCGTCCCTCAAGCATTGCATAGTATCCGCTGTCAGACACAAGCTTATCTCCGACTATGACCTTATAGCGAGCGTCATCTGTGGTCTTGAGAGTCCAATATATACCCGAATCGTCAAGCCCGTATTTCTCCAGATCTTCGTCAGTTGCTTCAGACGTTACTCTGGTAGAGGTTACGGTATATCCTGCAGACACGATCAGCGAGGAAAGCATCTGACCGTTGTACGGTAAATCCTCATAATCCTCAATTACAAAAGTGTTGTCATCCTGCAGGAATGAGTACTTACCGTGCTCATTACGAACAACGATGGATTTGATCTTTTCCCTGCCGATCTGCTCAAACATCAACACACGGTTATTGGGACCTTGAGCTTCTCCTTCAAGAAGCTCAATGGTCACCGGGTTTTCAGTTTCCTTCATCATGGGAGAAATAACTGCAAAATACGCCGCAAGCAGCACAACGAAGACAGATGCTACCGCAATCAGTGCTCTTAGCTGTTTCTTTTCATTCATGAACGTCTTCTCCTAACAACGATAACGGTACCTACAATGGCAACCACAGCGGGAAGGATGAGTGTACAGCAAATTGTAAACGTTCTTGACTGGGCAGTGGTAGCATCACTTGAGGTGTCGTCAAAGGGCTTAAGATCAAGGTCAGCAAGAACCTTGTCACGTCCTATGAGCTTGAGTGTTGAGAGGATCACGTCGCTGTTGCCGTAGGACGGGTCTATGAGATAATTGTTATATGCAAAGCTGGGGCTTCCCGAAGCCATCACGTATGAATAGTAGTAATCGTTGTCAATTACTCTGGTTTCATATGCTATAGTCACAAGATCATACTGACCTTTTTCCATAACGCTTTCGGTCTCTCTGTCAATAAGCTCAGCTTCCGGATAGCTGCTGAGCATAGTATAAATACCCTTGGCACCAACCATTGTACCCTGAGCATTCCATAGCTTTTCAATGGGCATTGCCTGTCTGATGATGGACTTGGGCATGGAATCAAAGTTCTCAAGATCATCATAAATACTCTTGCCGAAGTTATCCTCGGTCTGATACTGTGCAATTATGGAATAACCGTCTACGGACATTGAGTTTGCGGAGTCTCTGACGTGGGTACCGTTTTTATAGCTGATACCCCATTCCTCAAGGAACTCGTTGAGATTGGGAAGTCCTGCGGAATATTCGGAGTCCTCAAATACCATAAGTCCTCCAAGTCCGTCAAGAAAATCATCGATCTTCTTTATCTCATTGGCGCTTTCGCTTTCAGCCTCGACTCCGTGGAAATCATACTTAGGGTTGAAAATCACAAGAATTCTTGCATCATCGTCGATCTCTTCCTTGGTCAGATCTATCTCCTTGACTTCAAAGCCAGAGTCGTACAGGAGATTTGCAAGGGCATTGGCGTTTGTGATGTCCTCGCTGTGACCGGTAGTGAAATACGCAATGGGCGTTTCAGCCTGAGTCACCTGCATGATACCGGCAACGTAACGGTACTCGCCGTTGTATCCCCACCTGGTTCCCTCTTCATTATAGGTAAAGAACGCCTTATAATTATAAACTACAGATTCGGTACCGCTTTCGATGACCACCGTTTTGGCAGTGATGCTGGTACCCTTATTGGAATAAAACCTTGTAAAATACTCGGGGTGCTTTACAACGTCGTAGCATTCCACTTTGATGTTGGAGAATTCGCCTGAAAGCTCCTTTGCGGAATTGTAGACGTATCTCATGTCATCGTCAGCCATGAGCTCGTCCGGCTCTGCGGCAAAGTAAATGGTTACGTCTGAGGTTATATCGGAAATATAATGCTTTGCTGCATCGGAAAAGGTGAATACAGCCTCACCGGTCATATCCGCATACCAGCCGAACTTCAATGCAAGGGATGAGAATATTGCATTGAACATAACGACAACGGCAATGAAAAATGCAGTGAATGCTGCAGCTATAGCGCCATAGCGGAATTTTCTGCTTTTTGTAATACTTGTATGATTCATCGTCAAAACTCCTTTCACTGTATCATGCCCATCTGCGGCGGTCAAACACACGCACAGCAAGGAACAGGAACACGACAGTTACGGACACATAATACAGAGCCGCGGAGAAATCGAATATACCGTATGTAAAATTCGTATATCTTCCGAAAACGGATATCCATGAGAGTATCTGTCTTACGAAATAGGAATTGATAAGTCCGTTGAAAAGGGATGCGGCAACCATCACTATAAGGATCGCTATAGTACCTATAGCCGCAGTTACGGTGCTGTCCGTGAGGGCAGAAACGAATATACCTACGGCGATAAAGCACATTCCCACAAGAAGCATGGCAATGAGGCATCCGAAGGTTCTCGGGGCATTCATCTCACCGTATTTTGAAAGGGGAATGAAGTATACACAACTTGCAAATAACGTACCGATAAATATGGTATAGGTAGCAAGGAACTTTGCCATTACCATGGACGTAATGGATATGGGGGAGGTCATGAGAAGCTGCTCTGTCTTCATTCTTCTCTCCTCCGCAAAGGACTTCATGGTAATAATGGGAAGAAGTATACTTGACGCAAATATCATCATCTGAAAATACGAGGAAACATCAACAGTACCGGAATACACCGTGGTTACACCAAGCATGAATCCGGCAACGGCAAGATATACTGCACAGAACACATATCCCAGAGGACTTGTAAAGTATGAGCGTAATTCTTTTTTATATACAGCAAACATATGTCTATTATCTCCTTCTCATATTTTACGCTTTATTACGGGAATTCTTCTTGAGGTCTGCATCCATAATACGCACGAATACTTCCTCGAGATTCATACCCACAGCCTCAAGTCCCATGAGAGGCCAGCCCTTTTCGGAAAGCAGGTAGAACAGAGGCTTTCTGATGTCAACGCCGCTTTCGCTTCTTACGCGGAAGCAGTATGCATCCCCGTCACGTTCACCCGTAGCTTCAACGAAAACGATTCCGTTTATGGAACGAAGCGCATTTACAGCTTCCTTCTGAGGAGCGCATATCTTTACGATGTATTCCCTGCCGTCCTCAGCAACACGGGTGATATTCTCGGTCTTTTCGTCCGCTATGATCCTGCCCTCGTTGATGATGACAACTCTGTCACAAACGGACTGTATCTCAGACAGGATGTGTGACGAAAGAATAACCGTATGGTTCTTGGCGAGGTTACGGATAAGGTTTCTGATCTCGATGATCTGCTTTGGGTCGAGACCTACCGTTGGCTCGTCGAATATGATGGCCTTTGGATTACCGATAAGAGCCTGAGCAATACCCACTCTCTGACGGTAACCCTTAGAAAGATTACCGATAAGTCTGTCAGCAACGTCATGAACCTTGGTCACCTGCATGATCTCTGCAATGTGCTTCTTTCTGTTCAGCTTACACTTCTTCAGCTCATACACGAAATTAAGATATTCTGACACCCTCATATCGGGGTAAAGAGGAGGCTGTTCGGGAAGAAATCCGATGAGCTTCTTAGCCTCATCCGGAAATTCAAACACGTCGATACCGCCGACCTTTACAGTACCAGACGTTGCGGAAAGATATCCCGTTAGTATATTCATGGTGGTGGACTTACCCGCACCGTTGGGACCGAGAAAGCCCACGATCTCTCCCTCTCCCACGTTAAAGCTGATTCCCTCAAGAGCACTCTTATCTCCGTACAGCTTTACTAAATTCTCTATCTGTATCATTTATTCTTTCCATGCCTTTCTTTGCACATTAAAATGCTTACGATTTGACATTAATTATATAGAGTATATCATAAATTTGTAAACATTATTTGAACATAACGGCGGTAATGCGTTTTTTTATGTGACAGTCTTCTGAAAACGTCACAATATGGCTATGAGACTTCCCATGGCACCTCTTTTCCCATGGGTTTTTCTGTGGGAATGATACTTGTCATTATTACAGAAAGTACACTCGGGTGAGATATCGATGTTTTCTCCAGATACGCCGCATGAGAGAAGGATTTCCCTGTTCATCTCCGACAGGTCTGCATGGAGAGTGCCCACGCTTCTGATGTGTCTTGAGGCGAAAGCCTCTCCGCACAGCTCACAGACGGTATCATAAAGGTCTCGCCCCACCTCGAAACAACAAAAGCCTATATGGGGTCCGATAGCTGCTTTTACAGTTGCCGCGTCAGTTCCGAGGGATATCATAGTGCGCACAGCCTCAGCGGCTATTCCCTTCACGGTGCCTCTCCAGCCTGCATGGACCGATGACACCACAGGCGTGCCGTCCGCTTTTCTTCCGCAAAGGAGGATGGGCACGCAGTCTGCCGTACGGACGATGGGCACGACTCCGCGGCAATCCGTGATAAATCCGTCACAGCACTCCCCTGCTTCGCGGATCACGCCCTCTCCGCGGTTTTCCTCCGTCAGTATCCGGACGGAGGCAGAATGGATCTGACTTGCAACCACACAGTGACAAGCCCCGTATACCCCACCCGACATAAGTCCGGCAAGAATATCCGTATTCCGTCTGATTATATCATCGTCATCACCGTGTCCCGGTGCAATGTTCATCTCCCTTGTATAAGGGTTAGTGCTGACCCCGCCGAGTCTTGTAGAAAAGGCGTGTGTCACTCCCTCTTCTTCAAGCAGAGTGGATCTTACAAGTACTCCGTCTGTGTAAAACATATGATTGAACCTTTCTTCCGAAAAAACAGTAAGGCAAAAAACGGCGGTGGGTCCCATCCCATGCGGAATGGGATATCCACCTCCGTTTTTAATATTTCAAACTATCGCAAACAGCTTACTTCAGCTTGATCACGCCGTCGTCCCACATTTCGGGCTTTTCGTAGCCGAGAAGATTTACAACGGTTGCCGCTACTGCGGAAAGACCGAACTGACCGTTATCCTCGCATACATCGTATGTGTCACGGCTCACGTTGTCGTAAATGATGCAGGGTACTCTGTTGAGAGTGTGGCTGGTCTTCGCCTTGAGAGATCCGTCCTTGTTACGCTTGGGAGCGCCGGTCTTCTTGTCGGTCTCAGCCATTTCGTCTGCGTTACCGTGGTCTGCGGTAATAACAGCTACACCGCCTACCTTGTCGAGGACCTTGAGAATTCTGCCGAGCTGAAGGTCGAGTGCCTCCATGGAGCAAACGGTTGCTTCAAGGCTTCCCGTGTGACCTACCATGTCGCCGTTGGGGAAGTTTACTCTGAGGCAGTCGTATTTTCCACTCTCGAGAGCCTCGATGAGGAGATCGGTGATCTCAGCACACTTCATCCACGGACGCTGCTCGAAAGGAACGATATCGGATGGAACCTCAACGTAAGTTTCAAGCTCCTCAGAGAATTTGCCACTCTTGTTTCCGTTCCAGAAATATGTTACGTGACCGTACTTCTGTGTTTCGGAAATAGCGTACT
>CAYYRY010000068.1:0-8416 GCA_964474245.1 uncultured Ruminococcus sp.
GTAGAGCGTCGCCTTGCCAAGGCGAAGGTGGCGGGTTCGAGCCCCGTAATCCGCTGAAAAGGAAAACACCCGATCGGGTGTTTTTTGTTTTCAATGGAAAATGAAAAACAGAGCCCGCCGGCAAGTTGCATAGGTGGCTTACGGCACAGGCGGCACGTGGTGCAACTTGTCGCGCTTCGCGCAAGCAAACGTGCTGGGTTCGAGCCCCGTAATCCGCAGAAAAGAACAATCCGCGTTCGAAATAATGCGGATTTTTGTTTGTATTATTCACTATTCATTATTCATTTCTCTCACACACGGCTTTTTAATGAAGAAATAAACGGTTATGTCAAAGCAGATCGTTCGTAGCTGTACTTCGATTGGTGCTGATACAAATGAAGCAAATTATGGTCAGAGTAAAACTGATTTAATTTCTAAAATGCATATTGTTTTGAAGGAAACTGCGGAAACTGAATACTGCCTTAAACTACTAACAATGTCAGAATAAATAAACGCAAAGGAGAATGTAAAATGACTTACCGATTGGTAAAGCAATTTGATGACGAGGATATACAGACTATTCTTACTGTATATAAGCAACCATCAATTAAACAGTTTATCAGTATTGATGAGGATAACTATTGGAAATATATAACGGGGACTGATGGTGTATATTTTTATAAGATCTATAAAAATGACGTTTTGGTTGGCACGATACATCTTGAGTTGTGTAATTGTGTTTTGTTTATATCTGTAGTTGTATTTCCTGAATTTCAAAAACATGGGATAGGGACAACTGCTTTGAAGGATATTCAAACAGGAAAATTTGGGCTTGATTTTGATATAATTCAAGTTTCAATCGATGAGAAAAATATTGCCTCGATTAAACTGTTTGAAAGCGTTGGGTTTGTATGCGTAGGCAAATACGAAGAACTTTTGGAGTATGAGTATAGTGAAAGTTAATGTACACTACTTTTGCTTACTTTTACCTCGCTTCTGCTCTGTTTGATTAGTTATGGTAACTATGAAAAGTTTTTCATGAAAACTTTCAAAAATCCTCTTGACACATCAATAAAGGTGTGGTATAATACTACCCGTCATGGCGCCATAGCCAAGCGGTAAGGCAGAGGTCTGCAAAACCTTTATTCATCAGTTCGATTCTGATTGGCGCCTTTAGAAACAAAAAAATCGCTCATCGAAATGAGCGATTTTTTTTAATATCCGGCGACAAGCAGAATTGAATTGTATCGATACCCGCTATGCGGCGTCTGATTGGCACCTTGAAAATGAGACCGAAATCGTGTAATTTTGACCGATATTATGTTTAAAGCATTTGCCGTTTAGTTTCATCTTCTTTTTATCTAACGTTAGATTATCCGCTTTTTGCCACCGCAGTGCCACTTTTTTGGAGGAAAATTAAATCTTCGTGAGTAGATCATATACCTTGACACCTCACGGATCATGTGATAGAATGAGATTGGAAAATAGTGCTTGAGAGAATAAAAATGTCTGAAAGATAATGGAACAGACCGTTAAGACGGGTATAGCGCGAAAGGAGATCACCATGATAAAAGAGGTACTGACAAAGGAAAATATAGAGCGCGACGTCGCAGATTACGTGAATTACAAGAACTCACTGATCACCGACAGTTTTATGTCGTTCTTTATTCCCATGACGTTTCTTGCCATATTAGCGGCAGTTGCATTAGGGATGCTTTCGCTTCCTCTCGCGGCTGTGGCGGTGTTTATTCCGTCGGTGGGACTTTTGCTTTGGTATATTTTAGTGATGAGGCGAGGCTTTATTGTGAATGAGTCCGTGCTCGCGGAAGAACCTTTCGCGACGCCAAAGTAATGTATTTCGGGGTGGGAAGCTGGCGTATCCCGAGCCGTGTCTATGAGTGGAGCGACACGTTTTCCATGAGCGCACAGGGGGTGGAAAACACCTCCGTTGCGGGAAACGAGTTTTACGTCGTCACCCTTAAGAGCACGGGTGATATCGTATGCGTGTACAACACGAAGTTTTTTGAGTACAAAGGATGACGGCGATGCAATGTTCGGGTCAGACAAAAACAAAGAATCATTCGGAGGACGTATGAAACGAAGACTTAAAGATATAGAGCTGTACCTTTTTGATATGGACGGCACCTTGTGGCTGGGGGAGAGACTTTTTGACTTTACGGCGGAGCTGCTCCGCACAATAAAGGAACAGGGCAAGAAGTACCTGTTTATCACTAACAACTCTTCCAAAAGCACGGCGGATTACGTAAAGAAGCTGGCGAGACTTGGCATTGAGGCTGAGGAGTCAGACTTTATGACCTCAGCGGAGGCTACCGCATACCATCTGCTCAGAGTCTGTCCTGAAAAGCGGATGTACGTCTGCGGAACGGAGTCGCTGAAGCGTGAGCTTGCAGGTGCGGGGCTTGCTTTGACCGACAGTATAATTGACGCCGGGTGCGTGGTGCTCGGTTTTGACACGGAGCTGACGTTTAAAAAGCTTGAGGATACCTCCCGTATCCTGTGCGAAAAGAGCGATATTCCTTACTTTGCCACAAATCCCGATTTCGTCTGCCCCACTGAGTTCGGCAGTGTGCCGGATTGCGGAAGCGTGTCGGGGATGCTTTATAACGTGTGCGGAAGAATGCCGCAGTTTATCGGGAAACCGTCTCCTCTCATGGTACAGCTTGCCATGGAGAAAACCGGAGTGCCGAAAGAAAAATGTGCCGTTGTGGGCGACCGCATATACACAGACGTAAAAAGCGGACTTAACGCAGGGGTGCTCAGTATTCTCGTTATGAGTGGCGAGACGGACGAGGCTATCCTGAATGCAAGTGAGGACAAGCCGAGCTTGGTGCTTCGCGATTGCGGTGAGATCCTTGCGGTGTTGAAGGAGCAGGATGAATAAAGAATACTGAGCTGTCTCGGATAATAAAACTCACCGCAGACCGTTGGGACATATTGTCCTTGCAGTCTGCGGTGATATCTTTATTCAGTTTATTTTACAGTGTCTTTGCGTCTCTTGTAAGAAGCTTTTCTCCGTCGAATACAAGAATACCTATACCCTCGCCGTGAGCACCGCCGTCAAGCATATACTTCTTGAAATTACGTCTCATTCGGGTGTTCTCAGGATATTCTTCTACGGGCAGTCGGTGTGCGCCACCGAATACTCTCCATGCGTCGTGGAACTCTCCGTTTTTGTTCTCGCGGCGGCGGATAATGTCGAAATCCTCCATGAAATCACGGGCGCAGCCTCCCTCGGGGAACACGTCTCTGTAATCGGGGAAGAGAAGCCATGAGCCGCAGTCGCAGTAGAGATGATCAAGTCCGGTCTCTTTTGTGTAGAAATCGTACGCCATTTTGTATGACTTTATACGGTCCTCAAGAGTGAAGGGCTCACCGCTTGAGGGAATGTGGATGCCCTTGAGGGGAGTACCGTTCGTGATCTTGATGTTTCCAAGCTCGTAGGGGTTCATCATTTCAAATTCCCCGTCCTCATACTCAAATCTGCCGAACTTAATGATCCTGCAGGTGAAGAACAGACCGTACCAGAACGCAACGAAGGTTCCCCATTCGCCGTGCTCCTCCATGCATTCCAAAGTCTTGTATTTCAGGTCTGAGAATGTGTCGTAGAATACGTCGTCAGTCACGCCTCTCTTATCGTAAAGCACCTTTGCCTTCTCGGCACCAAGGAGCAGAAGGAGCATCCAACAGGAGTACTTGGACGTCCCTGTCTTTTTTGCAAAAGCGTCAAGCTCGCCATCGGTCGTGTCTGAGTTTACGTGCTCAGTGTAAGAATCTACGAGCTTGTCAAACTCTTTCTCATAGCCATCGTTTATCAGCTTGTCCGCAAGATCAAGGAAAAACTTTGATGCTTCTTCGGGAAATTTGCAATTGGTCAGCATTGTGTTTAAAAATTTGATGTTCATGGTTTACCTCGGTTATATGTATTTTTATTTTTTATCTTTTTTGTCCTTCTGCTCGGGGACTGTGTCGCCCTTCAGGAAGAATGCGGCTCTTTCGGGAGCATCCTTTGCACCGTCCCAAGGCTCGTCCGCATAGCGGTAGTCGAACTTCTTGCAGAAACGGCTGACGTCCTCCTTGAGAGAAGCTATGTATTCTGCTTCTGCGGCGCCTACGGACTTGTAGAACTCCGCAAATTCACGCTTGGAGAGTCTCACCTGTGCCGCTGCAAGGAAACGGGTGAAGTGATCGAGGCAGAAGTGATGCTGTGCGTCGGTCTTTTCTCTGAATGCGGGGTCACACTGCCACAGGAGGGCGGCTGTTTCGATCATAAGGTTGAAGTTGTGCTCAATACGTGAGCAGATGTAGCATCCGTCGGATACAGAGCGAAGGCTTTTTGCCGCCGCTGCACCGGATTTTGCCGGGAAGAGCCCGAACTTCATTTCCTCTCCGATGTGCTCAAGGTGGCTTTCAAGCATCAGCGCCAGAGGAAGACGCTTGCCCATGGTGAACAGCTTTTCGAGATGTTCCTTACAAAATCCCTGAGCGTTGGTCTTGATACGGGTGTCCGGCTCCATCATGGATGCGCCCAGGATCAGCTCGGTCTCGTTATCCTCAAGCTTTTTATACAGACGGCAGAAGGGGCATACGTGCATGCCTTCCTTGGAATCCGCCGCTGAGGCTTCAAAAGCCTCGTTTACGGGTATGGTGTAGATCTGTTCCATAAAATATGTACCTTTCCGTGGGATGCCCGTAATACCGACTGTTTTTCGTTAGATGCGGGACATCCGATAAATTTGTTTTGACCTTTTGCGTGATTTATGATAAAATATAATTGATAACGAATTTATGTGAGGAGACTTGGCGGTGAATATAAAAATTACTGATGCCGGAACAATAGACGGTATCCCCTTCGTGAGACTTGGTGATACGGGAAACTTTTCCGTATTCAAGACCTTTGACTGCGGTCAATGCTTCAGATTCGATCCTGTTGCCGGCGATGATAGCGAGGGAATATATGAGGTCGGCGGTGTGGCTTACGGCAGATACGTCAGATTTAAGGAGGACGGAGAGGGAGTCACCGTTATCGGCTCCGATGAAGACACCTTCCGCAATCTGTGGTACAGATATCTTTCCCTTGATACGGACTACGGCGAGATAGATCGTGCCATAACCTGTGCCCTTGATGAGGAGGGATGTGCCGTCATGCGCAGAGCCGCCGAGGTTTCTGCAGGTATACGAATTCTCAGGCAGGAACCGTGGGAGACACTCTGTTCCTTTATTATATCACAAAATAACAACATTCCGCGCATAAAAAAGATAATTTCTTCTCTTTGTGAAAATTTCGGCGAGATGACGGAAGACGGACGCGGAAAATGCTTCCCCACAGCCAAGGCTCTTGCCGATGCGGGGGAAGATAAAATATTCGCACTTAAGACGGGATTCAGGGCAAAGTACATAACGGATGCCGCACGAAGAGTTGCAAGCGGTGAGCTTGATCTTGAAGCGGTCATACGCATGGAGACCTATGATGAGGCGGAGGCTGAACTTATGAAGATCAAGGGTGTCGGCCCCAAGGTGGCGGCGTGCGCTCTGCTTTTCGGATTCGGCAAGACGGAGGCGTATCCGGTTGACACGTGGATGAAGAAGGTGGCTGCCCGCCATTTCAAGGAGGGACCGGATCCGAAAAAATTCGGTAAGTATGCGGGAGTGGCACAGCAGTATCTGTTCTATATGGAGAGATATATTAACGGCTGATTGGCTCGTTTGTTGAGTTTTGCCGTATAATTGTCCCGTAAAACCTTGTAAAATCGGCGGTTTTGCGGAAAAAATACCTTGAAAAACTATTGCAATTTATTTTGTGATATGATACAATAATAATGTAAGATATGGTAGACTAAGAGAGTGGGCAGACAAGTCCACTCTCTTGTTTATGATAACATGAATTTTATGGCAAATATATTACACGAAGAGAGGTTGCAAAAGTGAATCCTTACGGTAAGAAAAACATCGCAGGTACGGTCTGGGATCTCATCGAACCCGTGGCAGAGGAGCTGGGCTACAGCATCTGGAACGTGGAGTACGTCAGAGAGGGCGCAGAAATGTACCTGAGAATCACCATTGACTCAGAGGAGGGCATCGATATTGATGACTGCGAGAGAATGACCCGCGCCATCGATCCTTTGCTTGACGAGGCTGACCCCATTGAGGATGCCTACTATCTTGAAGTATCCTCTCCCGGTGTGGAGCGTATACTTGTTACAGACGAACACTTCGAGGTAATGGCGGGCAGTGAGGTAGAGATCAAGCTTTACCGTGCTCTCAACGGTACCAAGACGGTGCGCGGAGTTCTGGTGGGAAAGGCAGACGGTATTATCACAGTAAATACACCTGAAGGTGAAGTAAAGCTTGAGGAAAAGGCGTGCGCCAAGGTTACCACGGTATTTGACTGGCAGTCCGCAATGAATAAGTAAGAAAAAACACAATATATAAGAATAAATTAATAGGAGATAACGAAAAATGAGCGCAGAACTCTTTGAAGCTCTTGAGCTTCTTGAAAAAACAAAAGGTATCCCCGTTGACTATATGCTTGAGAAGGTTGAGGCGGCTCTCGTCTCTGCTTACAAGAAGGAATCCGGAAGCACATCCGCAAGAGTTGCGGTAAACCGCGAAAAGAGACAGCTTAAGCTGTACAGAATGAGAACCGTTGTCGAGGAGGTAACAGATCCCAGAAGCGAGATCTCCGTTGAGGACGCACAGAAGATCTCCCGCAGATACGTTCTCGGCAGTACCGTTGAGGACGAGGTCAAGACAAAGAACTTCGGCAGAATCAGCGCACAGACCGCAAAGCAGGTCATCGTGCAGGGTATCCGCGAGGCTGAAAAGAGCAACATCATCAGAGACTACGAAAAGAAGCGTGAGGAGATCATCTCCGCAGTTGTTATCAAGCGAGAGGAAGCAACCGGTGACGTAGTTGTTGACACAGGCACAAGTAATGCTCTCCTTCCGAAGAGTGAGCAGATCCCCGGCGAGGAGCTTTACGTCGGCGACAGGATCAAGGTGTTCGTTACTGAGGTCGGTAAGACCGATGACAAGGGTCCCATGGTCACCCTTTCCAGAACACATCCCTCTATGGTAAAGCGTATGTTCGAAGCTGATATCCCCGAGATACACGACGGCATCGTGCTTGTAAAGGGTATCTCCCGTGAAGCAGGCTCCAGAACAAAGATCGCTGTTGAATCAAGAGACGAAAACGTAGATGCTGTGGGTGCTTGTATCGGTAACCGTGGTATGAGAATCAACGAGATCGTAAATGAGCTTCACGGCGAAAAGATCGACGTTATCGAGTATTCCGAAAACGTAGAAAAGTATATTGCGGCGGCACTTTCTCCCGCAACGGTAAGAGAGGTTGAGTTTGACGGTGAAAAGAGCGCAAAGGTAATCGTTGACGGAGACCAGCTCTCCCTTGCTATAGGTAAGGAGGGACAGAACGTCCGTCTTGCCGCTAAGCTCACAGGCTGTAAGATCGATATCAAGGGTGTTAAGATCTGACAATGAAAAATACTGCGCAAAAGAAGAAAAAGATTCCCGAAAGACGCTGCACAGGATGCGGTGAGAGCTTCCCGAAGAAGGATCTCATCAGAGTGGTGCGTTCTCCGGAGGGTGAGGTCTCCCTTGATTTCACAGGTAAAAAATCCGGCAGAGGCGCATACATCTGTCCCAAAAGCTCTTGCTTCAAGAAAGCGAGAAAGCAGGGACGCATTGCAAGAAGTCTTGAGGTCGAGATATCCGATGAGCTTTACGCTATCCTCGAGCATGAGGTTGCCGTAAGTGAGGCTCAGGCGGCAGAAAGCATCGACTGATATGGAAAAGAGTA
Source organism: uncultured Ruminococcus sp. (assembly GCA_964474245.1). Classification (GTDB taxonomy): domain Bacteria; phylum Bacillota; class Clostridia; order Oscillospirales; family CAG-272; genus RUG11130. Next base: position 7,814 of record CAYYRY010000068.1, read on the forward strand.
TTGAACAGAAGATCCTGTCCCTTTCGGGACTGTGCAGAAGGGCCGGAGGCGTAGTACCCGGTGCGGATGCGGTCATCTCCGCCATAAAGCGCGGCGGAAAGGGAAAACCGATGGCTGTCATTATGTCAAATGCCGCATCGGATAGGACGAAAAAGCAAGTCACCGATAAAACGACCCACGCAGATATCCCACTGATATTACTGGACTCGGATGCCTATGATATCGGAGAAAAGCTCGGTATCATATCATCCTGCGCGGTATACGCATTGACGGGGAAAGGCCCTGCAATGAATATTATTTCGCTTGCCGTGTCGGAAGAGTCGAAAACTTAAATATAATTAATGGAGATAATTATGGCAAAAACATCGCCCATGTTTAAGATCAATCAGATCGCAAAGGACCTCGGTATGAAAACAAAGGATATTTGTTCTGTTGCCGAGAAGGCGGGAGTTAAAGGAAAGACCACGTCCGCTTCCTTTGAGGCTGAAGAATTCAATATGTTCTTTGAACATATTACTTCCCAGAATCAGATAGACGATATGGATGGATACCCGAACGGGAAAACATAAATCAAGACGCCTACAGTTCAGCCAGCAGAAAAGG